>CAXTUT010000061.1:0-5315 GCA_964247465.1 uncultured Caulobacteraceae bacterium
GCGCCCTCGAGCGCGCCTTCTGCGCCGTCCGGCCGCCGGGCCACCACGCCGAGCCGTCGCGCGCCATGGGCTTCTGTCTGTTCTCCTCGGTGGCCGTCGCCGCTCGCGCAGCCCAGGCGGCGGGCGCCCGCAAGGTCGCCATCGTCGACTTCGACGTGCACCACGGCAACGGCACCCAGGCCGTGGTGGAGGGCGACGACCGGCTGCTGCTCGCCTCGGTGCATCAATGGCCGCTCTATCCGGGTACAGGCGCGCCGTCGGAAACCGGGATGGGAAACGTCTTCAACGCCGTGGTGGCCCCCAACGCCGCGAGGCGGACGTGGCGAGCCGCGTTCGAGGGGCTGATGCCGCATGTGGACGCCTTCGCGCCTGACCTGATCCTCGTGTCCGCCGGTTTCGACGCCCACAGACGCGACCCGCTGGCGCATCAGCTGCTGGAGGCGGAGGACTTCGCCTGGGCCACCCGCGCGGTTCTGGAGGTGGCGCGGACGCGTTGCCGCGGGCGGGTTGTGTCCTCCCTGGAGGGCGGTTACGACCTTCAGGCGCTCGGGGCTTCTGCTGTGGCGCACGTGCAGGCCTTGGCGGAGGGGTAGGGCAGGCATACGTGGCGGGTCGCCCGCTGCGCCAGGGCCGGCCTGCGGGCATATGACCGACGCGTTCCAGCCCGCCTTGGACCACCTCGATCCGCGCTTGGCGCCTGGCGGTCGGTTGGCGCACGGCGCGCAGGAACGCGGCGCGCCTCGATCCGGCTCGATCGTGCTCGCCCGCCACGGCGAGCCGGCGCTTTCGCGCAAGATCAAGCTGGACGCGCGGGCCTACGACCGCTGGTGGGCGGCCTATGAGGCCGGAGGCATACTGCCGGGCCAGACCGCGCCGGAGGAGTTGTTGGAAGACGCCAGGCGGGCGGACGTGATCTTCTGCTCCACCCGCAGGCGCGCCATCGAGACGGCTCAGGCCGTCGCGCCGGCGCGGACCTTTACCGTTGACGCGATGTTCGTGGAGGCGCCGCTGCCCGCGCCCCGCACCCCTGCGGTCGTGCGCCTGGGCCCCAAGGCCTGGGGCGTCATCGCTCGCCTGCTCTGGTATCTGGGTCACAGCCGAGGCCAGGAAAGCCGGCGCGCCGCGTGGGCGCGCGCCCGCACGGTCGCGGAGCGGCTGATCACCGAAGCTGAAGCGGGACGCGAGGTGCTCGTGGTCGCCCACGGCTTCTTCAATGGGATGGTCGGGGTAGAGCTGACCCGCCGCGGCTGGCGCTGCGTGCGCGACCGCGGCTTCAGATACTGGTCGGCGCGGCGCTTCGAGCAGCGGTGATCCATCCTTCTATCGAGCCGCCGACGCGATCTGACACGTTTCAGTGGACGCGTTGGAGCGCGCCTTCGCAGCCATGACATCTTCATGAGACGAGACCGCCTGCGGGCCGTTCGGGGGCTATGCAAAGGTTGGCGGCCCGCGATGCCCCCGCTAGGAAGGGGTGATGAGCGCTGCGCCCGTTTCCTCGCCGGACATCTCCGCCCTCAGCTTCGAGCAGGCGCTGGAGCAGCTCGAGCAGATCGTGGGCGAATTGGAGTCCGGTCAGGCGCCGCTCGAGCGCTCCCTTGAGATCTACGAGCGCGGCGCCGCGCTCAAGGCCCATTGCGAGGCGCGGCTCGCGCAGGCGCGTTTGAGGGTCGAGAAGATCGTGGTCGGCGCGCAAGGCGAAGCCGTACGCGCCGAGCCGGCGGAGTTCGGCTGAGCGGGCCGGCTGACGGGGAGGGGCGAGGACGCTGGACCAGCTCGACACCACCATCCGCCAGCGCATGGCCGAGGCGTCCGACCTCGTCACTGTCGCGCTCGACCAGCTTCTTCCGCGCGCCGATGGACCGGAGAGCCGGCTGATCGAGGCTATGCGCTATGCGGTCCTGGGACCTGAGCGTCGTATCCGGCCCTACCTTACCCTCGAGACCGCGCGCATGCTCGAGGTGGAGGAGCGATCGGTGCTGCGCGCCGCCTGCGCGCTGGAGTGCGTGCACGCCTACAGCCTTATCCACGACGACCTGCCGGCGCTCGACGACGACGACGAGCGGGGCGGGCGGCCAACCGTGCATCGCGCCTATGACGAGGCGGTCGCGGTTCTGGCAGGCGACGCGCTGCAGTCCACCGCCTTCGAGATCATGGCTCATCCAGACACCCATCCCGACGCGGCGCTCCGCTGCGAACTGGTGCGCAAGCTGGCGCTGGCCGCCGGCGCCAAGGGGCTGGCGGGCGGCCAGATGATCGACCTGCTGGGGCTGGGCGCCGACCTGCGCACCGTTGCGCGGATGCAACGGATGAAGACGGGCGCTCTGATCGCCTTCGCCGTGGAGGCGCCGCTGATCCTCGCCCGCTCACCCGACTCGGAGCGCCACGCCCTGCTCGGTCTGGCCCAGGACTTCGGCTTGGCCTACCAGATCATCGACGACCTGGCCGACCACGTACGCGACCTGGAACCCAGGAAACGCCAGTCTGGACAAGGCTTTGAGCCCGGCGCGGCGCCCAAGGCGAACTTCGTCACCCTGCTCGGCCGGGAGGCGGCGGGCGAGCGGGTGGACATGCTGATCACCCAGTGCCACGATCACTTGGACGTTTTCGGGTCCGCGGGCGCCTATCTTCGGGCGAGCGTGGATTTCGTGCTAGACCGGCGGACCGCCGTTCGCGATTAACGTCGGTTTTTTCCGGCCCAGAGATCCGATGCCGCCGCATACGCCCCTGCTCGACACCATTCGGTTCCCGGTCGACACGCGCAAGCTCGGCGTGCCCGAGCTCCGCCAGCTGGCCGAGGAGTTGCGCGCCGAGACCATAGACGCGGTGTCCACCACTGGCGGCCACCTGGGATCGGGATTGGGCGTGGTCGAGCTGACCGTCGCCCTGCACCACGTGTTCGACACCCCGAAGGACGTTCTGATCTGGGACGTCGGCCACCAGGTCTATCCGCACAAGATCCTGACCGGCCGGCGCGACCGCATCCGCACCCTGCGCCAGGGCGAGGGCCTGTCCGGCTTCACCAAGCGGGCGGAGAGCGAGTACGATCCCTTCGGCGCCGCCCACGCGGCCACCTCGATCTCCGCGGCGCTCGGCTTCTGCGCGGCGCGAGACGCCAAAGGCGAGACCAACAAGGTTGTGGCCGTGATCGGCGACGGCTCCATGAGCGCGGGCATGGCCTACGAGGCGATGAACAACGCCGCGGAGACCACCAAGCAGCTGATCGTCATCCTGAACGACAACGACATGTCCATCGCGCCGCCGGTGGGCGGGATGAGCGCCTACCTGGCCGGGCTGGCGTCGGGCGGCGCCTACCGCACCATCCGCCGCTTCGGCAAGACCGTGGCCGACCACCTACCGCGTCCCTTCAAGGAGGCCGCGCGCAAGGCCGAGGAGTACGGCCGCGGCATGGTCACCGGCGGCACCTTCTTCGAGGAGCTCGGCTTCTACTACGTGGGCCCCATCGACGGGCACAACCTGGACCAGCTGGTCCCGATCCTGAAGAACGTGCGCGACATCACCGACCAGCCGGTGGTGGTCCATGTCGTGACGCAGAAGGGCAAGGGCTACACCCATGCCGAGAACTCCGCCGACAAGCTGCACGCCGTGGTCAAGTTCGACGTGGTCACTGGCCAGCAGGGCAAGGCCAAGGCCAATGCGCCGAGCTACACCAAGGTGTTCGGGACCGAGCTGGTGAAGCAGGCCGAGCGCGACGAACGCATCGTCGCGGTGACCGCCGCCATGCCGTCCGGCACCGGGCTCGACATCTTCGGCAAGGCTTTTCCTAACAGGACCTTCGACGTCGGCATCGCCGAGCAGCACGCGGTGACCTTCGCCGCCGGCATGGCGGCGGACGGCATGAAGCCGTTCGCGGCCATCTACTCCACGTTTTTGCAGCGCGGCTACGACCAGGTCGTGCACGACGTGGCGATCCAGAAGCTTCCCGTCCGCTTCGCCATGGACCGGGCGGGCCTGGTGGGCGCCGATGGGCCGACGCATGCGGGCTCCTTCGACATCGGCTTCATGGGCGCGCTGCCGGGCATGGTGCTGATGGCGGCAAGTGACGAGGCCGAGTTGGCGCGCATGGTCGCAACGGCTGTGGCCATCGACGATCGTCCCTCCGCCTTCCGCTATCCGCGCGGCGATGGGGTGGGCGTCGACATTCCCGACCGGCCCGAGCCGCTGGAGATCGGCCGTGGCCGCATCGTACGCGAGGGAACGGCGCTGGCGATCCTGTCCTTCGGCACGCGCCTGCAGGAAAGCCTGCTGGCCGCCGAGCAGCTCGCCGCACGCGGCCTGTCCGCCACTGTCGCCGACGCCCGTTTCGCCAAGCCCCTGGACGAGGAGATGATCCTGCGGCTGGCGCGCGAGCACGAGGCGCTGATCACCGTGGAGGAAGGCGCCATGGGCGGTTTCGGCGCTTTCGTCCTGCAGTTCCTGGCCGAGCGAGGCGTGCTCGACCGGGGCTTGAAGGTGCGCACCATGACGTTGCCGGACCGTTTTCAGGATCAGGACAAGCCGGAGATCATGTACGCGGCGGCAGGCCTCGACGCGGACGGCATCGTCAAGGTGGTCCTGAACACGCTGAGAGTGGACCAACCGAAAGCCGGCCTTCGCGCCTAGCGCTTTCCTGCTGACTTTGGCCTGTAACGGGTCAGGCCACGCGATCGGCGCCGAGGTCGACGCCGACTTGCCGGCGCGCCTCGGACGTAAGCGCCAAGATCTGCTGGCGCACCGCCAGCGGCTGTACCGCCGCTCCGTGATCGGCCAGGTCGGCTAAGACTTTCTGGTAAATCTCCGAGCCCGCGGCCTCGCGCAGATCGGCGCTGACCACGCTGGACACGTAGCTTTCGAGCGCCTCGCCTTGCAGGCCCATCAGCCCGCCGGCCCACTCGGCCACCAGCCGGTCGCGCCGGGCCCGCACATTGAACTCCAGGGTTTCCTCGAAGGCGAAGTGGGCCTCGAAGGCATGTTCACGATCGTCGAAAGTTGTCATCAAAGGACCTTGGATACGAAGTCAGGGATCAACGCCTCAGCTCTGGAGAGGATCAATCCTGTGCTGGGATTTCAGCGGTGGCGAGGTCGGCGAGGTCGTGGAAGCGAGTGTAATCCAAGTACCGTGCCCCCTTCTCGTCGCGCAAGAAGATGTCGGCCATCCGCCGGTCCCAGACGATCTCATGCGGCAGATAGGAGTGGCGCACGTGGATGCGTTGGGCGAAGGTGTCGTCCACCCCCGACATGACGATGACCAATTCGGCCTCGGGGGGGGGCCCCGGGGGCGCGGGGGGGGGGGGGGTTAGGGGGGGGTGGGGGGGGTG
>CAXTUT010000061.1:5325-10832 GCA_964247465.1 uncultured Caulobacteraceae bacterium
CCAGGGAGGCCTGCGAGGCGCCGTATAAGGGGCTTGTCTCGTCGATCTGGTGCATGACGGTCCAGGTCAGGCCGAACAGGGGCGAATGGGAGCGCACCGTCTTCAGGGTGATGAAGGTGCGAAACTCCACGCCCTCGCGGGTGAACAGGCGCTGCGCAAGGCTGACGCTGACGTCGGCTTCAAGAATCTGGTTCATCCGCACATTGCCGGCGCGGAACATCAGCGTCGGCTGGTCCTCACGCGTGATGACGACGGCGTGGCGGCTGAACATGACCCGGGCGGTCGGACGCGACACGCGCGCAAAGATCAGGCCTGTGCCTATGGCGGCCAGCGCCAGGCTGGTGAACGCCTCCGCCGTCACCAGGCTATGCGCGTAGAGGCTCCGCGGCCACATCTGGCCGTATCCGATGCTGCCCAGCGTCTGCACGCTGAAGAAGAAGGCGTCGGAAAAGACGTGTGGCCGCGCCTGAGCCACACCGCCGGGCTGGAGCCAATATAAGAAGCCGAATAGCAGGTTCGCGCCGAAATAGAGCGCCATCCACCAGAGCAGGAAGCGCGGCCAGCTCAGCGTCATCAGCCAGTGGTAGACGTCGCCGAAACGCTTGCGGTTCAGCCCGACGATCCGAATGGACGGTTGTCCGCTCGCCGACACCAAGTGCGGATACGGAGGGTCCGCGCCAACCTGGCCGCCGCGCTTTCCACCATCACGTCCTGCGCCTTGCGCGCGTTCGCCAGTCGATGTGTCCATCACGGCCAAGTCTCCCCGCCAAACACCGCCGTATGGCCTAAACATAAGGCGTCCAATGCAATGACGGCCCAGCGGACGCGCCGATCCTCAGCCATGGTTCATATCCCGGGCAAAGCGTTCTAAGAACCCGCAGCGGACAGGGTGGGGAGACGACAGCATGGACAGGGGGGGTGCGGTTCGCGGTCCGCGCAGCCTCTTGCGCCAGATCCGCGAGGCGCTGGCCGGCGGCGGCCCGGCGCAGGACCGGCTCGACAAGGTGGTGCGCGTCATCGCCAGCTCCATGGTGGCGGAGGTCTGCTCGCTCTATCTGCGCCGCGCGTCCGCCGACATGGAGCTGTTCGCCACCGAAGGCCTGAAGGCCGAAGCGGTCCATGTCACCCGGATGAAGCCTGGCGAAGGCCTGGTCGGGGAGATCATGCGCGTCGGACGCCCGATCAATCTGTCGGATGCGCCGGCCAACCCGAACTTCTCCTACCATCCCGAGACGGGCGAGGACCCCTATCACAGCTTCCTAGGCGTCCCGCTCCTGAGGGGCGGCCGCGCCGTAGGGGTGTTGGTCGTCCAAAACCGCACCGCCCGCGTCTATGACGAGGAGGAGGTGGAGGACCTGCAGACCATCGCCATGGTGCTGGCCGAGATGGTCGCCACCGGGGAGGTCATCGATCCCACCGAGCTCAAGGGGGTCGAACTCGCGCCCCACAGGCCGGAACGATTGAAGGGCCTGCGCTTCGCCGAGGGTCTGGCGATCGGCGTGGTGGTGCTGCACGAGACGCCGGTCGCCCCTGAGAAGCTGCTTGCCGACGACGCGCCGCTCGAACTGCTGAGGCTGGAACAGGCGTTGAAGCGCCTCCGCCGCCGGATCGACGAGATGCTGGACGGCTCCCACGGCCTGGTGGGCCAGACCTTCGAGGTGCTGGAGGCCTACCGCATGTTCGCCCACTCACGCAGCTGGAGCCGCAGCCTGGAGGACGCGGTGCGCTCGGGGCTGACCGCCGAGGCGGCTGTGGAGCGGGTTCGCTCCGAACAGCGCGTGCAGATGAGCCAGACCCGCGACGCCTATCTGCGCGAGCGGTTGCACGACCTGGAGGACTTGGCCGACCGGCTGCTCCGCATCCTGGCGGGCGAAGCGCCGGGTGCGCGCGACCTGCCCGAGGATGCGGTTCTGGTCGCCCGCAACTTGGGACCGGCCGACCTGCTGGAATATGACCGCACGCGGCTGCGCGGGCTGTTGCTGGAGGAGGGGTCCAGCGCCAGCCACGCCTCCATCGTGGCGCGCGCGCTGGGCATCCCTTGCGTCGGGCGGCTGTCCGGCCTGCGCGACCGGGTCAATGCTGGCGATCCGGTGATCGTGGACGGCGAGATCGGCGAGGCCTTGCTGCGCCCGCGCCCCGACGTGATCGAGGCGGTGCAGGCCCGCTCCGCCGTGCGCGAACAGCGCCGCGCCGAGTTCGACCGCCTGCGCGACACCCCCGCCTTTACCCGTGACGGCGACAAGGTGACCCTGCTCATGAATGCAGGTCTGGCGGTAGACCTGGAAAGCCTGGAGATGACGGGGGCCGAAGGCATCGGTCTCTTTCGCACCGAGTTCCAATTCATGGTGGCTGAGGAGCTGCCGCGGCTCGACGCACAGACGGCTCTCTACGCGCGCGTGCTGGACGCGTCGGCAGAGCGGCCCGTCACCTTCCGCACGCTTGATCTCGGCGGCGACAAAGTGCTGCCCTACCTGGAGGCCGAGCGAGAGGATAACCCTGCGCTCGGCTGGCGAGCGATCCGCATGGGGTTGGACCGGCCTGCGCTCCTTCGCATGCAGCTTCGCGCCCTGATCGCCGCCTCCCGCAATCGCGAGCTGCGCGTCATGTTCCCGCTGGTCGCAACGGTCGACGAGTTCCGCACCGCTCGCAGCCTGGTGGACCACGAACTCGCCTGGGCCGGGCGGCGCGGCCGTCTGATCCCGGAGCGCGTGCGTGTCGGTGTGATGATCGAGACGCCGGCTCTGCTGTGGCACCTGGATGCGCTGCTGCCGATGACCGACTTCATCTCGGTCGGCACTAACGACCTGATGCAGTACCTGTTCGCCGCCGACCGTGGGAACCCGCGGGTGTCCGACCGCTACGACCTGCTTTCGCCTCCCGCGCTGAGAGCGCTGAAGACCATCTGCGACGCCTGCTCGGACACCGGTACGCCCGTTTCAGTGTGCGGAGAGATGGCGGGGCGACCGCTGGAGGCCTTCGCGCTGATAGCGCTCGGGTTCTCGCGCCTGTCCATGCCGCCCGCTGGGATCGGGCCGGTCAAGGCCATGGTGCTCTCGCTCGACGCCGGCGCGGCCCGGCGTGGGCTGATCGGCATCCTGAAGTCAGGCGCGGGTTCGGTGCGTAACGAGATTGAAACGCTTGCGCGCAAATTAAATGTCGCAGTGTGAGCGCATTGTCGGTGCGCCGGCTTTATTGTTACTCAAGGATCGAAGCGGTCAACTTGTACCGGGGAGGGGCGCAGCCCGCGCCCTCCGGTGAGCGGGGGAGGACATCGGACGCCATGGCGCCGTTGGATACCGGCTCAGTGACGAACGTCGTGCGTCTCGCCGAGCCGATTGGCCGGGGCCCATCGCCTTCCGCCCAGGCGTCGGCCACGCTCGGCGCCTACCTGCGCGCCGTGCGCGAGCACAAGGTCCTCAGCCTGCTCCAGGTCGCCGAGGCCACGCGCGTGCGCCGCGTCTATCTGGAAGCGCTTGAACGCGACGACATCACGCCGCTGCCGTCGCGCCCTTTCGCGGTCGGCTATGTGCGCGCCTACGCCCGCGCGCTGGGCCTTGACGGCGACGCGGCCGTCGCCCGCTTCAAGAGCGAGAACCCGGAGGCGACGCAGGCGCTTAGAGCCCCGTCGGGCGTCGGCTTCGAGAAGGGGCCCCGCCGGCGGGTGGTCTATGTCGGCGTGGGCGTGCTGGTCGTGGCCGTGGCGCTCTGGAACATCGCCCAGCACACCCTGATCTCCAGCACCCGGCCGGAGCCCATCCTGCCGCCGGCCGTCCAGACCCTGCCCGATCCTCAGCCGTCAGCCGCTCTGACGCTCGGTGCGCCAACTCCGCCGCCGGCTGACCAGACCACACCCAAGCCCTATGTCACCCCAGGCCTTGGCGTTGCGGGGATCGACAAGAACGCGGTGATTGTTCCGGGCGCGGCAGCGTCCAGCACGGTCGCACCGCCTGCTGTCCGGCCCGATGCGGCGCCGCCCCAGACCTTCACCACGCGCTCGACCGTCTACGGCGTTCCGGCCAGGCAGGGCGGGGTGCTCGTCCAGGCGAGATCGCCCGCCTCGCTGATCGTTCGCGGCCCCGCCGGCCAGATCTACTTCGCCCGCGAGCTTGAAGGCGGCGAGGCTTATCGCGCACCGCTCGGGCGGGGGCTCACCGCCGACGTCAGCGACCCCAACGCCTTCCTGCTCTACGTCGGCGGCAAGCTTGCGGGACCTTTGACGGAGCCGCAGACCGCGTTGGACAAGGCGGCGGTTCCGCCTGCTCAGCCTTCGGCTCGCTGAGAGATTGCCTTCGTCGAGACGCCCTTCGGGCGCTTCAGGATGAGGGCCGTAGAGGCAGGACCCAGCTCATGCTGAGGAGGGCTGCGCAGGACACCGTCTTAGAGCATGCGCGACGGTCGCGTGAGCGTCACACCCCCGCGATAGCGCCCCGCGCCGGCATCGCCTATCTTCCCACCACGGCTGCGCCTTGCGGCCCATCCTTGTAGACCGGCTGCGACATGAACACCGAAGACCACCGCCACGTCCGCCCCTGGCGCATGATCGACCGTCGCGTCTCCCGCAAGATCAGGGTCGGCAAGGTGGAGGTGGGCGGCGACGCGCCCATCAGCGTCCAGTCCATGACCAACACGGTCACCTCTGACGCTGCCGCCACCATCGAGCAGATCCGCCAGCTGGAGGAGGCCGGCGCCGACATCGTGCGCGTCTCCTGCCCCGACATTGAGAGCACCACGGCCTTCAAGACCATAGCGCGGGAGGCCAAGGTCCCGCTCGTGGCCGACATCCACTTCCACTACAAGCGGGGGATCGAGGCGGCGCAGAACGGCGCGGCATGCCTTCGCATCAACCCCGGCAACATCGGCTCCAAGGACCGGGTGCGCGACGTGGTCCAGGCCGCGCGCGACTACGGCTGCTCCATGCGCATCGGCGTCAACGCCGGCTCGCTGGAGCCGCACCTGCTGGAGAAGTACGGCGAGCCCTGCCCCGAGGCGATGGTCGAATCGGCCCTGTTCCACGCCGACATCCTGCGCGACCTCGACTTCCACGAGTTCAAGATCAGCGTGAAGGCGTCCGACGTCTTCCTGACGGTCGCCGCCTACCAGCAGCTGGCGGAGGCCATCGACTGCCCCCTGCACCTGGGCGTCACCGAGGCCGGGCCGCTGCGCACCGGCACGATCAAGTCGTCGGTGGGCCTCGGCAACCTGCTCTGGGCCGGGATCGGCGACACCATCCGCATCTCGCTGGCGGCGGACCCGGTGGAGGAGATCAAGGTCGGCTTCGACATCCTGAAGTCGCTGGGCCTGCGCCACCGCGGCGTGAACATCATCGCCTGCCCGTCCTGCGCCCGCCAGGGCTTCAACGTCATCGAGACGGTGACCGCGCTGGAGGCGCGCCTGGCCCACATCGCCACCCCCCTGTCGCTCTCGATCATCGGCTGCGTGGTCAACGGCCCGGGCGAGGCCCTGATGACCGACATCGGCTTCACCGGCGGCGGCTCGGGCAAGGGCGT
>CAXTUT010000062.1:0-1005 GCA_964247465.1 uncultured Caulobacteraceae bacterium
GCTCGGCGCGCGCGGCGGCCGCGGCGGCGAACAGGAAGAAGGCCTGGTCGTAGAGAACGGCCGTGTCGTCCAAGACTTCGCCGTCACGTGCGACCCGGGTGCGATAAAGCCCGTCGGGCCGGCGGAACGCCGTAGCGATGAAGCGGAGGCCGCCTTGCATCACCTCGCGCCAAGGCCCCGTCCATCCGAGCCGCCCGGCCGTCGCATAGACGTATACCTGGCGGCCCTGGACGCGGGCGCGTGTCGGGCCGTCGACGGCCATCCCGGCCCAGCCGACCGCGTCCTCGAAGCCGCCGGTGGCGGCGTTGACGCCTGCGGACGCCCATAGCGGCAGCGCGTCATCGAACAGCCAACGCTTTAGGGCGGAGACGTTCGCCTGGAGCTCGTCGTCGACCATGGCCCACCGCCTCGTCCCCGCGGCGGCCTGTCCGCCGCCGCTCCGTCCGTTTGAGGCGTCGGTTTAGGCGCTTTGAAAATGGCGGGCCAGTCGGTCCCTGTAGCGCCCCGCCGCCTGCTGCAACCGGCGCCGCTCCTGTGGCCAGCCGGAGTGGGCCTCGGCGGCCAGCGTGAAGGCGCCGAGCTGGAAAGCGAGATAGGCCGGCTCCAGCCAGGCCAGGAGCGCCGCGTCCACGGGCGCATGCGTCGCCAGCACGGCCAGCAGCCGCGCCGTCTCTTCCGCGTCCAGGTCGAACTCTACCCGCGCCCCCGCCACGTCCCAGACGACGTCCTGAGCGCCGACCAGGTCATGGGCTGAGGCGTGATTGACAGCGTCCGTCTTGATCCAGCCGCCCTCCTCCTGCAGCCACTCGTGCGGATGCAGGCGGTTATCGGTCCACACCCGTCGCAGCGGCGGCGCGTCGGACCAGTAGGCCGGATCGAGGACCGGCGCGCTGGCCGCGGCTTCGCCCAAGGCCTCCAGGGCGTTCATGCGGGTCATCTCGCCCAGGGTGGTCAGGTCCGCGCCTGCGTTCGTCGAGCATCTGGGCCGCTACCTCGGCTGGCGCG
>CAXTUT010000062.1:1015-10535 GCA_964247465.1 uncultured Caulobacteraceae bacterium
CCAGCCGAGGTAGCGGCCCAGATGCTCGACGAACGCGCGCCGCTGCGACGGCGCAAGGCTGAGCGGCGCCGCATCGGCCCGCCACGCCTCGGCCATGAAGCCGTAGCGCAGGACGGCTGGGCGTGGCGTGAAGCCGGCTTCGGCCAGGCGGCGAGCCTGGTCGAAGGCCCGCTCGCCGGCCTCGCCCAAGCCTGCGAACTTCACCAGCCACGCGCCGCGCGCGCCCCGCAGCAGGAACTTGCGTCGCTCCTGGAAGGTGTCGGCCGCCGGCCAGTCCGCTTCGCTGGCGTAGCGCCGAGCCCGCCACGCGCCCCCGGAAAGTTCGTGCAGCTCCGGCGCGGCGCCGTCGGTCAGGTCGGAGAACCAGGCCGTCAGCCTGTGTCCGGGCGCGGCGGCGTGCAGCAAAAGGGCGTCTGCGTCCACGCAGGGGCGCTCGACCCGTGACCAGCGATCGCGATGAGGCTTGCTCGCCTCCGATCCGAGATCGCCGCCATGGCCCGGCAGGAAGGCGATCCGCCCAGGCTCCACGCCCAGCGCTTCCAGCCGGTCTGCCACCGCGCCGAAGGAACTGCCTGACAGGCCCGGCCCTTCGTCCACCACCACGAAGTGGCCGTGCGAGCGCGCGCGCCACTGCGCCTCCAGCTCCGGCGACAGGCGCAGGGTGCGGCGGAACGGAGGACCGACCGGGCGGACGCTGACGGGAGGACCGGCGCGCAGGGCGGCGGCCGCCAGCGCCGCCAGGCCCGCGCCGATGCTCCTCACCCCGATCACGGTCGCGGCCGCTCCATGCTGCAGGCTCCGCGCGGCCTCTGCGTAGCCTTCCGGATAGAGGGCGTAAAAGGCGTAGCCTTCCGCGGTCTTTACCTGGACGGCCGCCGGCAGCGGCAGGCGGTCGATGGCGTCCAAGGCGGCGGCCAGCACGCCAGCTTCGGGCGTGTGCGCGGCTCTGGGCGCCAGGGCGTCCGACTCCAGCGCGTTCCATGACGCCAGCAGGGCGACGGCGAAGTGCTGGACCACGGCGGTGGCGGCCGCCTGCGCCGGGCTCCAGCCGTCACCGCCCACGACGTCCATCTCGGCGTCGGCCAAGCCCTGCAGCAGTTCGGACGCCGCGATGAAGGCGGCGGCGAGCTGCGCGTGTTGCTCGAGCGCAAGCGCCGGCGCTTCCAACGCCTTCAGACGCGCCCGTAGCCCGTCCAGCACGCGCCGGGGATCGACGCTGCGTGCGGCGTCGCCGTAGACGAGCACGCGGCCTCAGCCCAGGTGGCTGTAGGCGATGGCGGCCAGAGCCTCGAACGGCGGCGCCGCGACGCCGCGCGCGGCCAACCAGGCGGCGAAAGCATCGAACTGCGCCGGGCTGGGAGAGGCCCACAGGCGCGCCCGCTTGATGATGGCCATGGCGTCAAGCGGCGCCAGGCCGCCGTCCACCATCACGGCCATACACAGGGTCACCGAGCGGCCGATCCCCTCGCGGCAGTGGACCAGGACCTTGCGCCCCGCTTCGAGCCTTGGCCGCACGAAGGCGACGCCTGCGTCCATGTCGCCTAGCGCCAGGGCGCAGTGGTCCGGCGTCGGCAGGTGCAGGAAGTCTAGACCGGCGTGCGCCAGGACGCGTGCGTCGTCGCAGGCTTCGTCGCGCAGGTCCACGACGGCGAGCACACCTAAAGCCGCGAGGGCAGGGATGGCGCCGTTCGGAAAGGCGCCGCCTACCGCGAGCGTGGGCGTGATCCAGTCGAGGTTCAGCGTCGCCGAGGCGGCCGCAGCCGCCGGGTCTGCCACCGGGCTCAGGCCGCGGCCGCCGCGCGGAGCGGCGCGTAGCGTTCGATCATCGCGCTGCAGAACTCCGCAAACTCCTCCGGGCGGCGAGGCGCGCTGCTGTGATGGGGCGCCACGCCCAGGTGCTCGGGCGTGAAGCAGAAGGTGACGGTGACGTCGAACGACGCCAGCGCCTCCATCTGGCGGTCGAACCAGTCGAGCGCGCCGGGCCTGAAGCTGTCGGCCCAGGACAGCCCGGTGCGCAGGTAGGTGACGCCGAGCTCCTTCATCCAGCGCACCGCGGCGTCCAGCCTGTGATCTTCGAAGTGGAACCACTGGCAGAGGCCCATCCACGGCGCGTGGGGTCGATACGCCTCCAGCGACGGCTTGGGCGAGCCGTCCTCGCGCAGCAGGCCCATGTAGAAGTGGCGGTAGTAGGAGCTGCCCTCCGCCTCCTTGTGGCGGGTGGTGGCCTCCCACTCGCGCGGGAGATCGTAGAGCGAGTACCAGTGCACTCGCGGCGCCACGCCGCGCAGCAGCTCGGCGGTGCGGGTCAGGCCCCACGCCTGCACCTCCTCGGCGCCGAAGGAGGAGACGCCCACCTCGCTGACCCAGACCGGCTTGTCGGTCGCGGCGGTGATCTCCGCCACCTTGGCTGGCCAATCGTTGATGGACCACAGGTTCCAGTCGAGCGGGAAGCCGTGCACCGCCAGCGCGTCCAGCGCCTCCAGCGCGCCATAGCCTTCGAGCCTGCGCACGAAACCCGGATCGATCGGCGACATGCCGCCGAGCACCCGCGGCAGGCCGGGATTGGCCGATCGCACGGCGTGGCCGGCGCGCAGGACCAGCTCGGCGAACCTGGACCAGTCCGGATCGACGTCGGGATCCCAGTGCGACTTGTTGTTGGGCTCGTTCCAGATCATCGCCGCTTCGATCACGGAGCGCAGTCTCCTTGCAGGGTCGGGGGAAAGTGGGGGTTAGCGAGCGTTCAAACGCAGCAGCTTGGCGCCCCAGTCGCCCAGCGCCAACGTGGTGATGGAGGCCGGATCGACGTCGAAGCGGTGGTAGAAGTCCAGACTGGTGCCCAGCACGTGGGCGGTCAGCGCCTTGACCACGTCGCTGTGGGTCACCACCGCCACCGCGCCGCCGGGATGACCGTCACGCAGGCGCTCCAGGCCGCGCACCGCGCGCATCTGCGCCTCGCCAAGGCTTTCGCCGCCCGGCGGCCGGTTCAGCGTGCGGCGGTTGTTCCAGGGCTCGTAGCGCGGGTCGGCTCGGAGTTCATCGAAGCTGAGGCCGGTCCACTCGCCGAAGTCGAGTTCAAGGAAGGCGTCGTCGGTCTGGGGCGCCAGGCCATGGCTGCGCGCGACCTCCTCGGCGGTCTGGCGGCAACGCTCCAGCGGGCTGGTGACCACCGCCTGCAGCGGCTCGCCCGCCAGCCGCGCGGCTGCAGCCTGCGCCTCCGCCACGCCTGCCTCGCCGAGACGTACGCCCTCCATGCGGCCGCACAGGGTGCGGTCCAGCCGGTCGTGGCTGCCATGGCGCACGAGGTGGAAGGTTGTCGTCAAGACGACGCTTCGCTTCTTGGATAGAGCGCGCTGATCGCCAGGCTCCTCTCAGCCCTCGCCCTCGATGAAGCGCTCGGTCTGCTGGCGCGCCTCCTCGTCGGTGAACTGTTCGGGTGGGGACTTCATGAACCAGGCGGACGGACCGGCCAGAGCGCCGCCGATCCCACGGTCCATCGCCAGCTTGGCGCAGCGCACCGCGTCGATCACCACGCCTGCGGAGTTGGGGCTGTCCCAGACCTCAAGCTTCAGCTCGCAGTTCAGGGGCACGCCGCCGAAGGTGGTGCCCTCCAGCCGGATGAAGGCGAACTTGCGGTCGGTGAGCCAGGGCACGAAGTCCGACGGACCCACGTGCACGTCGCCGGCCGGCAGCGGCTCGCCCATCTGGCTGGTGACGGCCTGGGTCTTGGATATCTTCTTGGACTCCAGCCGCTCGCGCTCGAGCATGTTCTGGAAGTCGGTGTTGCCGCCGACGTTGAGCTGGTAGGTGCGGTCCAGCCTCACGCCCCGCTCGCGGAACAGGTTGGCGAGCATCCGATGCACGATGGTGGCGCCGACCTGGCTTTTGATGTCGTCCCCCACGATCGGCAGCCCCGCCGCCTCGAACCGGGCGCGCCACTTCGCATCCGACGCGATGAACACCGGCACGCAGTTGACGAAGGCGCAGCCCGCCTTCAGCGCGGCTTCCGCATAGTGCTCCGTCGCCGCCTGCGAGCCGACCGGGAGATAGGACACCAGCACCTGCGCGCCCGCATCGCTGAGCGCCCTTGCCACGTCCACGGGCTCGGAGTCGGACTCCGGCACCTGTTCGCGCACGTACTTGCCGATACCGTCCAGGGTCGGCCCGCGCTGCACCCGCACGCCGGTCGGCGTCGGCGAGGCGAAGCGATACGTGTTGTTGGGCTCGCAGAAGATGGCGTCGGCCACGTCGCTCCCGACCTTCTGCGCATTGACGTCGAAGGCGCACGCCACCTCGATGTCGCTCACGCGATAGCCGCCGAGCTCCAGGTGCATCAGCCCCGGCGGGAGCGTGTTGGCGTCTGCTGAGCCGTAGAAGCTGATCCCCTGCACCAGCGAGGAGGCGCAGTTGCCGACCCCCACGATGCCCAGGCGCAGCTTGCGGCCAATCGGCGAAGTTCCGTCCATTACCCGTCCGGTGCAATCCCAAAGCTTTGTAGCTTAAACGCCAACGCCGCCGCTTGCGGAAGACCCAATCGTCCGCCTGCGCCGGGTTTTCACCCTCAGCGTGGCCGACGCAAGGCTTCTCGCACGATCCGACGGGAACTTAGATGATGACGAAGGATTGCGCCTGCTGGCCGTATCCTACAGAGAAAGCCGATGTCGCAGGCGGAAAAAGATCGTCGAACCGGGCGAGAGCTGGATCCATACGACCTCCCACACCATCAGCTTACAAATGTTGTGGATGCATGTTGCGTGAGCGAGCCTTGGAGGCTTTGTCGCCCGAAAACGGGTTTCGCTCGAGCTGTGAGGCCACCGACGGCCGCGTCACGGGTCGCTGCGGCAGGCGCGTCGGGGCCGATCGCGCAAGAAGATACCGGAGGCGGCGTTGGGCGTCGCTTCGACCGAGTCGAACACTGAAGACTGGCAAGGATAGGAATGGGGGAAACGGTTCTCATCACCGGCGGCGCCGGCTTCATCGGCCGCCATGTCGCGCGCGCCCTGCTGGAGCGGGGCCATCGCGTACGGGTGATCGACTCGCTGATCGAGCAGGTGCACCAGGGCCGCGGCCGCCCGACCGAGCTCCCGCAGGACGCAGAGCTGGTCATAGGCGATGTGCGCGACGAGAGCCTGATGCTGTCCGCGCTGAAGGGCTGCGACAGCGTCATCCACCTCGCGGCGGAGGTCGGCGTGGGCCAGAGCATGTACGCGGTGGACCGCTACACCTCGGTCAACGATTACGGCACCGCGGTGCTGTTCCAGCAGCTGATCGAGCGACCCGTGCGCAAGGTCGTCACCGCCTCCTCCATGAGCGTCTACGGCGAGGGCCTGTACCGGGACGCCGACGGCGCGCGTTACGAGGAGGTCGTGCGCACCGCCCGCGCGCCGGACGGCCGCTGGGACCCGCTCGACCCCCAAGGCCGCACCCTGATCCCCGCCCCGACGCCAGAGGGCAAGCGGCTCGCCCTGGCGTCGGTCTACGCCCTGGGCAAGTACGTGCAGGAGCGGCTGACCCTGACCGTCGCGCCAGCCTACGGCATGGCCTGTTCGGCGCTGCGGCTGTGGAACGTCTACGGGCCTGGCCAGGCCCTGTCGAACCCCTACACGGGCGTGCTGGCCATCTTTTCCTCGCGCATCGCCAACGGCCAGTCGCCCATGGTGTTCGAGGACGGCGAGCAGCGGCGCGACTTCGTCCACGTCTGCGACGTCGCCGAGGCCTTCGCCCTGGCGCTGGAGCGCGACGCGGCCGACGGGCAGGTGTTCAACATCGGCAGCGGCGAGGACAAGACCGTCAACCAGGTGGCGCAGGCGGTCGCGCGGGCCATGAACCGGTCCGACATCGCGCCCGAAGTCACCGGTAAGACGCGGGTGGGCGACATCCGCCACTGCATCCCCGACATCTCCAAGGCGAAGGCCGCGCTCGATTATGCGCCGAAGCAGGACTTCGACGAGGGCCTGGCCGAGCTTGCCCAATGGGTCGCGCGCCAGGAGGCGACGGACAGGGTCGCGGACGCCCGCCGCGAGCTGGAATCGCGGGGGCTGGTGGCTTGAGCGCTGAGCACGCCGGCGCCCCGTCGCTGAACCGCGTCCGCCCCATTTTGGTCACCGGCGGCGCCGGCTTCATCGGCTGCAATCTCGCCGACCGGCTGGCGCGCGAGGGCCATGACGTGGTGGTCTACGACGCGCTGGCCAGGGCCGGCGTGGAGCAGAACCTGGAGTGGCTGCGCCGGCGCCACCCGGAACGCATCTCGGCGGTGGTGGCCGACGTGCGCGACGCCGCCTCGCTCGACGCCGTGGCCCGCGATGCGTCTGCGGTGTTCCACCTGGCCGCGCAGGTGGCGGTGACCACCAGCCTGGCCGACCCCGTGGCGGACTTCGACGTCAACCTGCGAGCCACCCTGTCGCTGCTGGAGAGCCTGCGGACGGCCGGGGCCAGGACGCCTGTGGTGTTCGCCTCGACCAACAAGGTCTATGGCGACCTCTGCGACCTGGAGATGCGGCTGGAGGACGGCGGCTATGCGCCAGTCGACGCCATGGTGCGCCGCTACGGCGTCGGAGAAGACAGGCCGCTCGACTTCCACACGCCCTACGGCTGCTCCAAGGGCGCCGCGGACCAGTATGTGCTCGACTACGCCCGCAGCTTCGGCCTGCCGGGCGCGGTGCTGCGCATGAGCTGCATCTACGGGCCCCGCCAGATGGGCACTGAGGATCAAGGCTGGGTGGCGCATTTCCTGATCCGGGCTTTGCAGGGCGAGCCGATCAGCATCTACGGCGACGGGCGCCAGGTGCGCGATATCCTGCACGTCGACGACGCGGTGGACGCCTACATGGCGTTGTGGCGCGAGATCGGCGCCGTATCCGGGCGCGCCTTCAACCTGGGCGGCGGCCCGGCGAACGCGGTCAGCCTGCGCCGGCTTCTGGCCTACATCGAAGGGCTGATCGGCCGCCCGATCCAGCTCGACTTCTTCGACCCACGCGCCGGCGACCAGCGCTACTTCGTGGCGGACAACCGGCGGGCGCAGGCGCAGCTCGGCTTGGCGCAGCCCCGCGCGTGGCGCCAGGGCGTCGCGGAACTGGCGACATGGCTGGCGCAGGCGCGAGGCCTGCCGCTGGCGGCGCGTGAGACCGAGGCGCTGTCGACGTGACCCGCGTCGCCCTCGTCAATCCGCCGTGGAGCTTCGAAGGCAGCACCTATTTCGGTTGCCGCGAACCACACCTGCCGCTGGAGCTCGGCTATTCGCAGGCGCTGCTGGAGCGAGCGGGCCATCAGGCGCGCATCTTCGATGGGCAGCTGACGCCATCGACGCTGGACGCCCAGGCGGACGCGGTGGCGGCCTATGCGCCGGACATGACGGTGGTGACCACCGCGCCGACCTATCTGTTCTGGCGCTGCGCCCAGCCTGAGCTGCGGGTGCCGCGCGCCTTTCTGCTGGCGCTGGCCGGCCGGGGCGGGACAACCGTGGCGGCGGGCCCGCACGGCTCGTCCACCCCCGCGCCGACCCTGAAGAAGCTTGGCTGCGACATCGTGGTGCGCGGCGAGTGCGAGGAGATCATCGCCGCCCTGGCCGAGCGCCCCGCGCTCGACGGAGTCCCCGCCATCGCCTTCAGCCGCGACGGCGAGACCGTGGTGACCGGGGCCGCGCACGCCAGCCGCTTCACCGACCTGCCGGCGCTGCGGTGGCCGGCGGAGTGGCTGCAGCGGCACGGCCATCATCACCACCGCTACGGCACGCCGAGCGGGGGACCCGGCGCGGAGGTCGAGGCTTCGCGCGGCTGCCCCTATCACTGCTCCTTCTGCGCCAAGATCGACTTCCGCGACGCCTACCGCAAACGCGACCTGTCGATCCTGCTGGAGGAGGTGGACGCCCTGGTCGCCCAGGGCGTGCGCTACCTCTACTTCGTCGACGAGATCTTCCTGCCCAACAGGCCCCTGCTCGAAGCGCTGCAGGCGCGGCCTGTGGAGTTCGGCGTGCAGACCCGCATCGACCTGTGGAAGCCCGACATGCTCGACCTGCTGGGCGCGAGCGGCTGCGTCTCCATCGAGGCGGGGGTGGAGAGCCTGACGTTCGAGGGCCGCGCGGCGCTGGACAAGATGTGCCGCGCCTCCACCGACGAGCTGGCCGAGCGGCTGATCCGTGCGCGGCGCAGCGTGCCCTTCGTCCAGGCCAACCTGATCGAGGCCAAGGGCGGCGAGGCCGACCTCGTCGCCGCCTGGCGTGAACGCCTGCTGGCCGCAGGCGTCTGGGCCAACGATCCCGTCCCGCTCTACCCGTATCCGTCCACGCCCGACTACCGCAAGCTATGGGGCGAACCGGACGCGCAGGCGTGGGAGCGCGCCCACGCCCACTACCTGGACCAGTTCGACCGCTTCAGCGACATCCAGGCCGAGCGTCCCTTTCCCCTCGCGGAGCTGGAAGCCGTCTGCGCGTGAGCGCCGCCTCGCCAGCACGCGCCCTGGACGCACCTCACGTCCTGATGACCGCCGACGCGGTCGGAGGGGTGTGGACTTATGCGCTGGACCTCGGGCGCGAGCTGGCGCGCTCGGGCTTGCGCGTCACCTTGGCGGTGATCGGACCTGCGCCGAGCGCGGACGGTCGCATCGAGGCGGAGGCCGCAGGGCTCCATCTGCGCCACCTTGGCGGCGAGCTGGACTGGACTGCGGCCAGCGAGCCGGAGGTCGCCGCCTCCGCCGCGCACCTGTCGGCCCTCGCCTCCGAGCTTCGCCCGCACCTGCTGCACCTGAACAGCCCGGCGCTCGCCGCCTTCCGGCCGTTTCCGGTCCCTGTTCTCGCCGCCTGCCACTCCTGCGTGGCGACCTGGTGGTCGGCGGTGAAGGGCGAGGCGCCGCTTCCCCCCGACCTCGTCTGGCGCGCCCGCCTGACGGCCCGAGGCTATGCCGCCGCCGACACCCTGATCGCCCCCAGCCGCGCCTTCGCCGAAGCGACGCGCGACGCCTATGACCTCCCCGTCGTCCCGGAGATCGTGCTGAACGGCCGGAGCCTTCCGCCGCCCTTCCGGGATACCTCCCTCAATCCGCTTCGCGGCCAGCTCTCCCCAGGGGAAAGCATCCACGACGTCGCCGTCTTCACGGCCGGGCGGCTGTGGGACGAAGGCAAGGACGTCATGACCCTGGACCGCGCCATCGGCCGCACTGGCCTTCCAGCCTTAGCCGCAGGACCGCCAGCCGGGCCGAACGGCCAAGGCGTGACGCTGCAGCACGTCCGCGCGCCAGGGCGCCTACGTCATAGCGATATAGAAGGATGTCTGGCGAGCCGGCCCATTTTCGTCTCGTCGTCGCTCTACGAGCCGTTCGGCTTGGCGGTGCTGGAGGCCGCTCAGGCCGGCTGCCCTTTGGCGCTGTCGGATATCGCCACCTTCCGCGAGCTCTGGGATGGGGCGGCGGTCTTCTTCCCGCCCGGCGACGACCTCGCGCTCGCCGCTCGTCTCGAGGCGTTGGCCGGCGACCCCGACCGGCGCGCCGCCCTGGGCGACGCCGCCCGCGCACGGGCGGCCCACTATACCGC
>CAXTUT010000063.1:0-10462 GCA_964247465.1 uncultured Caulobacteraceae bacterium
GGCAGATACAGGCTGAAGGCGCCCAGCCGCACCCCCAGGGTCCGCAGGGTCCGCCGCTCCCCCTGGCTGAGGGCGTCCAGATCTGCGGCGACCTCGCGGCGGGCGAGCACGCCGCCGGCCTCCATCATGCGATAGGCGATCCCGCGCGCCAGCCCCCGCAGTCCGCTCAAGGCGACCGCGTCCTCCAGCGCCTTCAGGGGCGCCAGCCGGCGGCAGGCCTCGCCCACGACGAAAGCCTCCAACCGGCGGCGCGCGCGCTCGCGGGCAGGCTCCGGACCCATTTCGCCGTAGAGGATGCAGCGGGGCGCGAACGGGCGCCCGCCGCTGAGACGCCCGGCCGCGTCCCCTCGCCAGCTGATCGCGCCTTCGGCCGAGATCGCGAAGGCGTCGTCGGCGTCCGCGGCGAGCGCGCCCAGCCGGCGGGTCACCTCAGGCGTCACGGCGCGCTGGGCGGCGGCGCGGAGCGCCTTGTCTTCCAGCTGAGTGGAGCCCTCCGCCACGTCGAAGCGCAGCCCGCGCAGCCGCCCGACGTAGTGGCCCTCCACCGTCACCGCGCCGTCGGCGCCGACCCCGGCCAGCACGTCGGCGCGCAGGTTAAGCCCCCTGAGCAGGGCGGAGGTGCGCCGGTCGATGAAGCGCTGCATCAGCTTCTCGTGCAGCGTGTCGGACAGGCGGTCCTCGAGCTGGCGGCATTTGGCCTGCCAGTGCGCCGGGTCGCGCAGCCAGTCGGGGCGTGCAGCGGCGTAGGCGAGGGTGCGCACCCCCGCCAGCCGCTGGGCCAGCACGTCCATCTCGCCCTCCGCGTGGTCGAGGCTGGCGAACTGGCCGGCGATCCAGTCCTCGGGCAGGCGGGCGTTGCGCGAGGTCAGATGGTCGAAGACCGTGCGGCACAGGCGCAGGTGCTCGTCCAGCGTGGTCTTGCGGAAATCCGGCGTCTGGCAGACCTCCCACAGCCGGCGCAGGCGCGCGCGGTCCGAGCCGATGCGGCGCTCCAGCTCCGGGTCCTGGGCCAGATGACGCAAGGTGGTCTCGTCCAGGCTCTCCTCGGCGAGCTTCAGCCCCTCGCGCGTCGGCGGGGTCGCCAGCGAGCGGATCAAGCCCTTAAGCGAGGCGAACTCCAGCTGGCCCGTGCGCCACTCGGCCGCGGCGACGGGCTCGTAGTGGTGGGCCTGCACCGCTGAGACGAGGTCCTCGTCCATGTCCTCCGCGTCGCCGGTCACGCCGAAGGTGCCGTCGGTGCGGTAGCGGCCGGCGCGCCCGGCGATCTGGCCGACCTCCTGCGGATAGAGCCAGCGGGTGCGCTTGCCGTCGAATTTGCGAAGCCCGGCGAAGGCGACATGGTCGACATCCATGTTCAGGCCCATGCCGATGGCGTCGGTGGCCACCAGGAAGTCGACTTCGCCGGACTGGTACAGCGCCACCTGGGCGTTGCGGGTGCGGGGCGACAGGCTGCCCATCACCACCGCCGCACCCCCGCGCTGGCGGCGGATCAGCTCGGCGATGGCGTAGACGTTCTCGGTGGAGAAGGCGACCACGGCGGAGCGCCTCGGCAGACGCGTCAGCTTCTTGGAGCCGGCGTAGCTCAGCTCGGAGAACCGCTCGCGCGTCTGGAACTCCACCCCAGGCAGCAGGCGGCGGATCAGCGGAGCCATGGTGGCGGAGCCCAGGAACATGGTCTCAAGGCCGCCGCGCGCGTTCAGCAGGCGGTGGGTGAAGACGTGGCCCCGCGCAGGGTCGGCGCAGAGCTGGATCTCGTCCACGCACAGGAACTCCACCTGCCGGGTCAGCGGCATGGCCTCCACGGTGCAGACGAAATAGGTCGCGCGCGGGGGCGTGATCTTCTCCTCGCCCGTGATCAGCGCCACGGCGCGCGCGCCGCGCTGCTTGACGATGCGGTCGTAGATCTCGCGGGCGAGCAGGCGCAGCGGCAGGCCGATCATGCCCGACGCGTGGCCCAGCATCCGCTCCACCGCGAGATGGGTCTTGCCGGTGTTCGTCGGCCCCAGCACCGCCACAAGCCGCGACGGCCCGGCGCCGGTAGGACGGTCCGCCATGGACGCTAGATCGGACTGCGCAAGCGCCGAGACAAGGCGGCCGCACGCATCCTCTTCAGCCGGGCGTTATGGTTTCGACGGCCCTCTTCTTCCCGCCTTGGAACGCCAAAGATCGCGGATGTGACCGAGGACGTGTTGCATTCAGCCGCTCATTCAGCGCCACAGCGCATTGAGTCTCACCCCTCGCGAGGTCGCCGTCGCGTCCAGACCAGCTTGAGGAAGTGCTGACCACGAAGACGAAAGTCTTGAAGCAATTTCCATGCGGTCAGATGGGGCGATAGCGAACCAACCAAACAACGGCGCCGATCTGGAAGAGGGCGGCCGCTACGATGTCGCTCGCCGAGAAACCCGGCCTTGGTCCCGCCGGTCCTGTCAGCAGCAGAATAACGGCCGTCGCTGTACCCAGCAACGAGGCTGTGAACACAACCGTGATGAACAGCCTTGCAGAAGCCTTCCAAGCGCGTGACGACTTGGGCCAGAAGATCAGGCGCATGACGAAGGCTGGTGTGTAGCTGAAGGCGAAGCCCACCGTTCCAATGCCGCCCATACCCGCTATCGGGTCATGGCCATGACGGGCTTGCCATATCCCCGACAGCGTGAAGATCGTGAACATCAATCCGAGACAGCCGCCCGCGATGCTCAAATAGTAGCCGACCGAGGGCCTCTTAGACTCCGCCGCATCCAGGCTCACCGATGCACCGTCGTGGTTTGCACGCGCAGGCGTGACAGAAAAGTGTTGAGCGCCGACGTGTCCGACGTCATCTCCTCTCTCACCAACAATCCAAGTGAACCCCACCATCGGCAGATGAACGGGCATGGTTAACGCGACAGAACACGCCCGCAACGAAGCGGGACCGAATCACCGACGCCGCTCAGCTTCCGGATTCGTTCACCGCTAGGCCTGGTGACGCCAGGTCGCGAAGACACAAGCGCGTTCACACCTGCGGCACCAGCATCCCCCGCTGGACAGCCGGCCGGGCGGCGATTTCGGACATCCAGCGCTCGATGTAGGGGGTCGGGGCGAGCGCGCCCGGCGAGGCTTCGCGGAAGCCGTGCAGGACCGCGGCGGTCCAGGTGTAGGTTGAGATGTCGGCGATGGAGTAGTCATGCGCCAGGTAGGTGGCCTGGGACAGCCTTTGCTCCAGCACGCCGAACAGCCGCGCCACCTCGCCTGTGAACCGCTCGATGGCCGCTGGCGTCTTCACCTCGGCGCGGCGCGCGAAGTAGTTCCATTGGCCGAGCATGGGCGCCAGGCCGCTGATCGACCAGGCCAGCCACTCCTGCGTCTCGATCCGGCGGGCGCCGTGGGCGGGCAGGAGCATGCCGGTCTTCTCGGCCAGATAGGTCAGGATGGCCGAGGTCTCGAACACGGTGTGGCGGCGATCCACCCCCTCCTCGTCCACAATGGCGGGAATCTTGTTGTTGGGGCTGATGGCCAAGAACTCGGGCGCGAACTGCTCGTCCTTGCCGATGTTCACGGGTCGGGCGGCGTAGGACAGCCCGGTCTCCTCCAGCATGATGGAGGCCTTGCGCCCGTTGGGTGTGGTCCAAGTGTAGAGCGTGATCATCAGGCGCGCTCGTAGGTGGCGACGAGCAGGCCGCGAGCGATCACATGGCCCTTCATGGCGTGCGCCACCTGGGTGCGGATCGGAGAGCCGCTGAGCGTGGGCGCGGCGTCCAGCGCGAACACCTGGACGCAGTAGCGGTGCGGCCCGTGGCCGGGCGGCGGATCGGGGGGCAGGTACTCCGCGCCGAGGAAAGAGTTGCGGCCGAGCGAGATCGCCTCGCCGCCTGATCCCGGGCTCTTCAGCGCGCCTTCGGCCAGCTCGCCGTCACGGCCCTCCAGCGCCCAGGCCAGGGTGTGGACCAGCGGCGTGGGCGCAGGCGCGTCCGGATCCTCGATGACTAGGATGATGCCCTGGGCGCCGTCCGGCACGCCCGACCACGCCAGCGGCGGCGACAGCTTGTCGCCGTCGGCGGTGTAGCGGACGGGCATGGCGGCGCCGTCCAGGAAGGCTGTGCTGGTGACCTGGATGCTCTCCGGCGCGCTGGCGGCGATGTCCTGGTGGTACAGGATGGCGTCCAGGCCGGGACGAACGCCCTTCAGCGCCTCGCCTACGGCGTGGGGCAGTTTCTCGAGCATGGCGGTCTCCGGTCTGCGAGCGCGACGGAACGGACGCGACGTGAACACCGCGACGTCCAGGCGGCCAACGCGGGGGCCGAAGGTGCAGTTGCCTCACGCCCGCGGGAACGGCCGGCTGAGGAAGGGCGAGTCCGCCGCGCCGAAGCGCCAGGGCTGCTCGGCCGCGCGGCTGACGCCGATCCGCGGACCGGCCTGCACGGCCAGGAGCGCCACGGCTGGCGCAAGCCTGAAGGGCGGCGCGTCGAGCGAGATGGCGTTGTGGGCGCCGGTGACGCCCAGCGCTTGGCAGAGCTTGCCGGGGCCAGAGCAGAGCGCGCGAAGCGGCTGCACGCCGCGGCGCGCGCGCATCCGCTCGATCCCGTCCAGCGGCTCGAGCGCACGGATCAGCACCGCAGCCCCCGGCTCGGTCCCGCCGACCAGGTTCAGACACCAGTGCAGCCCGTAGGAACGATAGACGTAGGCGCAGCCGACGGGGCCGAACATGGCGGCGTTGCGCGCGGTCGGTCCGGCATGGCTGTGGGAGGCCGGGTCCTCGCGACGGTAGGCTTCGGTCTCCACGATCACGCCGCCGACGCCGTCGACCCACAGGCGAACCCCGATCAGGGCCTGCGCCAACGCCAACACATCCTGGGCGAAGATGTCGGTGGGAAGCGGAGTCGCGGCTTCGTATGTGCTCAGACCGGCCCGCTCCGCGTCGACGCCTTCGCCGCGCCCCAGAAGCCGACGTGGGCGCGCACCTGCGCCAGCACCGGCTCCGACGCGGCCCGCGCCCGCTCCGCGCCTGCGGCCAGGATGCGGTCGATCTCGGCGGGGTCGGCGAGGTAGCGGCGCATGGCCTGCCCGACAGGCGTCATGGCGGCGACCACCACCTCGGCCAGCGCCGGCTTGAACACGCCAAAACCCTGGCCGGCGTAGCGGGCCAGCACCTGCGCCTTGGTCTCGCCCGAGAGCGCGGCGTAGACGCCGACCAGGTTGCTGGCCTCGCGCCGCAACTCCAGCGCCTCCAGCGTGTCGGGCAGCAGCGCGGGGTCGGTGGTGGCGCGCTTAATCTTCTTGACGATCTGGTCGGCGGTGTCGGTCAGGTTGATGCGGCTCTGGTCGGAGGGGTCCGACTTGCTCATCTTGGATGTCCCGTCGCGGAGCGACATGACCCGCGCGCCGGGTCCCTGGATCAGCGGCTCGGGCAGCGGGAAGAAGCCCGGCGCGCCGAAGTCGGCGTTGAACTTCTGCGCGATGTCGCGGGTCAGCTCCAGGTGTTGCTTCTGGTCCTCGCCCACGGGCACGTGGGTGGCCTTGTAGATCAGGATGTCGGCGGCCTGGAGCACGGGATAGGCGTAGAGGCCCACCGACGCGCCCTCCTTGTCCTTGCCCGCTTTGTCCTTGAACTGGGTCATGCGGTCCAGCCAGCCCACCCGCGCCACGCAGTCCAGGATCCAGCCGAGCTCCGCATGGCCGCGGACCGCCGACTGCGGGAAGATGGTGGCGCGCGCCGGGTCGAGCCCTGCGGCGAGGTAGGCGGCGGCGATCTCGCGCGTCTGGTCGGCGAGCCTGGCCGGCTCCTGCCAGGCGGTGATGGCGTGCAGGTCCGCCACGAACAGGAAGCAGTCGTGGCCGTCCTGAAGGGCGACGAACTTGGTCAGCGCGCCGAGATAGTTGCCGAGGTGCAGCGCGCCGGACGGCTGCACGCCGGAGACGACGCGGGGCGGATGGGCGGAGGGCTCGGTCATCGCCGCTCCCATCAAGGAAGGCCGGCGCTCTGGCAAGCGGAAGGTCTGCACGCCCCTGACTGGCGGAGGGAGAGGCGAGGGAGTATTTCTAAGTTCCGGATTTCAGACCGACCCTCGCGCCCGCTTGGGCGATCGCTTCAGGGCGCCCCTGACATCGGCCAGCGTCAGGGCGCGGAAGGCGAACAGCAGCGCCAGGTAGGCCGCGGCCCCGACGATCACCACGACTCCGACCGCGATCTCCTTGCGGAACAGAAGGTGCTCGTAATGAGGCCGCAGCCACGACAGCGCCGCCATCAGCGCGCCCATGACCACGCTGGCGGCGAACAGCTTGCGGATGCGGAGGATCAGCGCCCAACTCGGCACATAGTCGCCGCTCCGCTGCAGCGCCGCCGCCATCAGGGTGACGTTGACCCAGGCTGCGGCCGCCGTGGCGGCGGCGATGCCGGCGAAGCCTACGACCAGATACAGCAGCAGGCCCGCCACGATGTTCACCACCACCGAGGCCATGGCGAACTTCATGGGCGTCTTGGTGTCGCCGCGGGCGAAGAAGGCGCGGGTGAACAGCTGCTGCAGCACGAAGGCGGGCGTGCCGAGGCCGTAGAGCAGCAGGGCGTGGGCGGTCTGGACGGCGTCGTAGACCTTGAATTCGCCCCGGGTGAACAGCCCGTCGATGAGGAATAAGGGCATGGCCACAAGCGCTGCGGACGCCGGCAGCGTCAGGGCCAGGGAGAAGCCGATCGCCTCGTCCATCGCCCCGTCGGCCGCGGCCTGGTCAGCGGCCTGCACCGCCTGGGAGAGCCTGGGCAGCAGCGCTACGCCCATGGCCACGCCGACCAAGCCCATGGGGAGCTGGTACAGCCGATCGGCCACCGCCAGCCAGGAGCGCGCGCCGTTGACCTGGCTGACCAGGGCGGCGGAGATGAACAGGTTGATCTGGGTGGCGCTGGCCGCGGCGGCGCCGGGCACCGCCTTGCCGATCAGCGCCTTGATCTCGGGCGTGAGCCTCGGAAGCCGCCAGTGCACCGCGGCGCCGGACTTGCGCACGCCCCAGGTCAGCAGCGCCACCTGGGCGACGCCCGAGCCCAGCACGCTCCAGGACGCGGCGGTCGCGGCCTGGCGCGCGCCGTGGCTCGGCAGGACCGCGATCAGCATGCCGACGTTGAGCAGGGTGGGCGCCAGGGCGTAGAGGACGAACTTGCCCCGCGCCGTCAGAACGCCTGACAGGTGGGCGTAGATGGCCATGCAGGGCAGGTACGGCATGGCGATCTGGGTCAGCAGCACCGCCAGCTTGAACTTGGCCGGATCCTTGGCGAAGCCCGGCGCGATCACGTACATCAGCCAGGGCATGGCGAGCTGGGCGACGATGGTGATGGCGACGGTCGCCGCCGCCAGCACCGCCATGGCGTCGCCGGCCAGGATGTCGGCGGATTCCTCCCCGTCGCGGGCCAGCGCCTTGGAGTACGCAGGCACGAAGGCGGCCGCGAAAGCGCCCTCCGCGAAGATGCGGCGGAACAGATTGGGGAAGGCCAGCGCCGTATTGTAGGCGTCCGCCGCGTAGCCGTGGCTCGCGCCCATAGTGTAGCTGACCGCCACGTCGCGGGCGAAGCCCATCACCCGGCTGACCAGGGTCAGGCTCGACACGACCATGGAGGAGCGGATCAGCGACGGGCCGCCCTTGGCCTGTAGCGGACCGGCGGGGCCGGGCGGTAGCGCGTCCGCACGCGTCACCGGCCGGGCGATCGCCTCTGACAGGGCGTCGTCGGCCGCCGGCGCGTCCAGACCCGGCGCATCAGGCAGGGGAAGCGGCTTGGGTCCAGTCACCCCGCGGCCCTATCGGGGCGCAGGGCGGGGGTCAACGGCCAAGCCGCTCAGCCCACCCGCGCAGCCGCCTGGG
This sequence comes from uncultured Caulobacteraceae bacterium, assembly GCA_964247465.1. Classification (GTDB taxonomy): domain Bacteria; phylum Pseudomonadota; class Alphaproteobacteria; order Caulobacterales; family Caulobacteraceae; genus CAHJWH01. Next base: position 7,819 of record CAXTUT010000063.1, read on the forward strand.
CGCGCACTCGCTGAACCTCGGGCTCTAGCGCCAGCATGACCGCGGTGAGCTGCGCCTTCAGGGCGGCGATGGCCGACGCGTCGACGAGCTTCAGCCCGTCCTCGCCGACCACGTAGAAGGCGTCCACCGCCCGCTCGCCGAAGCTCTCCACGTGGGCGGACTGCAACGACAGGCCCGCATCGGCCAGCGCCTGCGCCAAGGCCTGGAGCAGCCCGGGCCGGTCGCGCCCGGAAACCTCCACCACCGTGGCGAGGTCGGAGGCGTCGTTGTCCACCGCCACCCGCGGGGCCACCGGAAAGGCCGCCGTGCGGCCGAGCGGCGGCGAGCCTGGCGCTGGATCCATCGCCTCGCCGCGCCCGGCCGCCTGCAGCGCTCCGGTCAGCCGATCCAGGCTGCGCGGAGCGGCCTCGCCGAAAGGTTGGCCAGTGCGGTCCTGCACGCTGAAGATGTCGAGCGCTCCGCCCGAGGCGGAGGTGAACACCCGTGCGCCCACGATGTTGGCCCCATGCGCCGCCATCGCTCCGGCGAGGTCGGCGAACAGACCCCTGCGGTCGCGGGCGGCGACGGCGATCTCCACCGCGTTCCAGTCGGCCATGAGCCGGGCCGACGCGGCCGCTCCGTCTTCGCCCGCGCGGCGCACCAGGGCGAAATGCTCAGCCAGCGCCTTGGACGGGAAGGCGACGAAGTACGCGTCCTCCATGCCGTCGGCCCAGACGCGCGCGGTCGCCTCCGCGCCGGACACGGCGACGAAGCGCTGGCGCGCGGCCGCCGCCAGCCGATGCTGGACGGCGTCCACCATCTCGATGGCGAGGTCGGAGGGCCGCCCCCCGCGGAAAACGGATTCCGTGGCGATGTAAAGTTGGCGCAGCAGCTGGCCCTTCCAGGCGTTCCAGACGCCGGGCCCCACGGCGCGGATGTCGGCGGCGGTGAGGATGGCCAGCGATCTCAGCCGCTCCGGTTCGCCCACGATGCGCGCGAAGGCGGAAATGGTGCGCGGGTCGCCGAGGTCTCGCTTCTGGGCGGTCTCCGACATCAGCAGGTGGTGCTCGACCAGCCAGGCGACCAGGTCCACCCGCTCCGCCGCCAGGCCCAGCCGCTCGCAGACCAGCCGGGCGTTGCGCGCGCCCGCCAGCGCCTGGCCGCCGGGTGCGCCGCCCTTGCCGGTGTCGTGCAGCAGCATGGCCAGGAACAGGGCTTCCCGATCGGCGAGGAGCGGCATGACGCTGACCGCCATCGGGTGGTCCTGCGCCAGCCGACCCTGGCCGATCTCGGCCACCACGCCCACCGCGCGCAGGGTGTGCTCGTCGGTGGTGTAGGCGTGGTACATGTTAAACTGCATCTGGCCGACGATCCGGCCGAACTCGGGGAGGTAGCGGCCGAGCACGCCGGCCTCGTTCATCAGGGTGAGGATGCGCGAGGTCTCCTGCCCGTGCGCCAGCACGTCCAGGAAGGCGCGCGCGGCCGCGGAATCTCGCCGCAGCTTGGCGCCGATGAGATTCAGCGAGCGGCTGACCGCGGAGAAGGCGTCGGGGTGCAGGTCCAGATCGTTGGCGTCGGCGACGCGGAAGATGCGGATCAGACGCGAAGGGTCCTCGGCGAATATCTGCTCGCCGCGCACGTTCAGCCGCCCGGCCTCCTCCACGAAGCCGTCCTCCAGCTCGCGAAGCCGCGGCGCGCGACGGGGCAGCAGGCGCGCCAGCCCCTGCGGCGGCTTGGCGTGTTCGGCCTCGAGCTTGGCGCAGAAGATGCGGGTCAAGGCGCCGACCTCGCGCGCGATGAGGAAGTAGCGGCGCATGAACCGCTCCACCGACGCGCTCGGGTCGGCATCGGCGTAGCCCATGCAGCGCGCCACCTCCGGCTGCAGGTCGAAGGTCAGCCGCTCCTCCGCCCTGCGGGTGATGAAGTGCATGTAGCATCGCGTAGCCCACAGCACGTCGAAGGCGCGTATGAAGGCCTTCACCTCCCGCCGGTTGAACTCCTTGAGCCGCATCAGCTGCACGGGCTGATCGACCGGGTGCAGGTACTGGGCGATCCAGAACAGCGTGTTCAGGTCGCGCAGGCCGCCCTTGCCGTCCTTGATGTTGGGCTCGACCATGTAGCGGGAGGCGCCCGCCTTGACGTGGCGGGCGTCGCGCTCGGCCAGCTTGGCGGCGACGAAGGCCGCGCCCGATCCCTCCACGATCTCGCGCCGAAAGCGGCGCTTCAGCGTCTCCGCCAGGGCCGGGTCGCCGGCTAGCCAGCGCGCCTCCAATAGCGCGGTGCGGATGGTGAAGTCCTCGCGGGCGAAGCGCAGGCACTCGTCCACTGTGCGCGAGGCGTGGCCGACTTTGAAGCCGAGATCCCAGAGCGTGTAGAGCATGACCTGGATGGCGGCCTCCACACCCGCGTCGGCCTTGGTCCCGCGCAGGAACAGGAGATCGATATCGGAGTAGGGCGCCATCGCGCCCCGTCCATAGCCGCCGACCGCCACCACAGAGAGCGACTGGCCGAGCAGCGTCGCGCCCGGCGAGAGGTAGGCGAGCGTGAAGCCGTGCAGGGCGACGACCACCTCATCCACGGTCTCGGCCAGCAGGCGGGCCGTCTCGATGCCGCCGGCGCCCGCGTCCAGCCGCGCCCGCGCCAGCGCCCGGCCTTCCGCCAGCGC
>CAXTUT010000064.1:0-10458 GCA_964247465.1 uncultured Caulobacteraceae bacterium
GAGGCGATCGCCGCCAATCAGGCCAAATCCGATTTCCTCGCCGCCGTGAGTCACGAGATCCGCACGCCCTTGAACAGCATCATCGGCTTCACCGAACTGATGCTGGACGGCACGTCGCAAAGCGGACTGGTGCGCCAGTACACGGAGATCGTCCGCTCGGCGGGCTCCGCTCTCCTCACCATCGTCAACGATGTCCTCGACTTCTCCAGGCTGGAGTCGGGGGACATCGAGCTCGACGCGACGCCGTTCGCGCTGCGCACGCTCTGCGCGAACGTCATGGCGATCATCGGCGGCGTCGCCACGACCAAGGACCTCGACCTCACCTCCATCGTCGATCCGCGCCTGCCCGACACGCTGGTCGGCGATCCGTCGCGCGTCCAGCAGGTGCTGCTCAACCTGCTGAACAACGCGGTGAAGTTCACCGCCAAGGGCCGGGTCGAACTCCGCATCGCTCTGGAGGGATGGGCAAACGGGCGGGCGCGGATGCGTTTCTCGGTCAGCGACACCGGGATCGGCATCGAGGAGGCCAAGCGCGACCGCCTCTTCAAGCGCTTCAGTCAAGCGGACGCGTCGGTCACCCGCACCTACGGCGGGTCGGGGCTTGGATTAGCGATCTGCAAGCAGCTCGTCGAGCGGATGGACGGCGAGATCGGGCTGTCGAGCGCGCTCGGCCAAGGCTCGACGTTCTGGTTCCGCGTGTCGCTGGCCTGCGCCGACGAACCCCGCCGGGCCGAGGCCGTGACCGCGACGGTGTCCTCGCGGTCCGGACGGCTGCTTCTCGTCGAGGACGTCGCGGTCAACCGCCTCCTCGCCTGCGCCCTGCTGGAGGACGACGGTCATCGCGTCGACGCGGTGGCGAGCGGCGAGGATGCCTTCGAGGCGTTGCGCACCCGCACCTACGACCTCGTCCTGATGGACGTGCAGATGCCGGGGATGGGAGGGGTCGCGGCGACCCGGCTCATCCGCTCGTTGCCGGAGTGCGGGACGGTGCCGATCGTCGCCATGACCGCCAACGTCCTCCCCGGTCAGGTCAAGGCGTTCCTGGAGGCCGGCATGGACGACCACATCGGCAAGCCCATCGTCCGGGCGGACCTGAGCGCGACGGTGGCGCGCTGGCTCGCGCCCGCGCCGGGCGGCGCCCATCCGGTCTTCGACGAGGACGTCTTCAACGACATCGGCATCCGCCTGGGAGCGACGAGGACGCGCGACGCCCTCTCCATGTTCCTGGTCGATCTCCGCTCGCGCCTTTGCGCGACCAACCGCGACACGGTCGAAACCTTCCTGTCGGACGCCCATGTCGTCACCTCGATGTCGGGCATCCTCGGCTTCATGGAGCTTTCGCGACGCTGCACGGAGATCGCGGCCTACCAGGATGGCGGCGAAGGCTACCAGGGCAAGGTCATCGAGGTCCTGCGTGCCAAGACGGCGGCCCTCGCCCGCCTCGAACACATCCTCGGCGTCGACGCGGCGAGACTGGGAATCGTCGCTTGACGAACCCGACCGTCCGCCTCGGCCATTGGCCGGACTGGCACGCCCAAGGGGAATCGAACCCCTGTTTTCGCCGTGAAAGGGCGACGTCCTGGACCGCTAGACGATGAGCGCGGGTGACCGGGCCTCAAGCCCCGTCGACGGGGCTGGTATAGTGGGAGGGTTCGACCCTGACAAGCGCACTCGGAAGGGCACGTGCGGGCGCTCACGCGGCCGGGCGGCCGGCGCGGCGCCATCGCCGCCAAGACCGCCGCCCAGGCCCGCTATCTGGACGCGCTCGCCGGCCATGAGCTGACCTTCGGCGTCGGCCCGGCGGGAACGGGCAAGACCTTCCTGGCCGTGGCCTACGGCGCCTCGCTGCTCATGCGCGGCGAGGTCGACCGGCTCATCGTCACCCGGCCCGCGGTCGAGGCCGGCGAGCGGCTGGGCTTCCTCCCCGGCGACCTGACCGAGAAGGTGGACCCCTACCTCGCCCCGATCTGGGAGGCGCTCAGCGACATCATGGGAGCCGAGCCGCTGCGCCGCCGGCGCGAGCGGGGCGAGATCGAGGTGGCGCCGATCGCCTTCATGCGCGGCCGCACCCTGGCCCACGCCTTCGTCATCGTGGACGAGGCGCAGAACACCTCGCGCCTGCAGATGAAGATGGTGCTGACCCGGCTTGGAGAGGGCGCGCGCATGGCGGTCACCGGCGACCCGACGCAGGTCGACCTGGTCAACGCGCGCGACAGCGGCCTGTCCCACGCCGTACGCCTGCTGGACGGTGTGAAGGGCGTCGGCGTCGCCCGCTTCGAGGCCGCCGACGTGGTGCGGCACCCGCTGGTGGAGCGCATCGTCAAGGCCTATGACGCCGACGCCGCACGCACTGCGGGCGGGTCCGCGCCCGCATGATCGAGGTCGAGATCGAAGACCCGACCTGGCTGCGCGATCTGCCGGACGCGCAAACCGTCGCCGTCGAAGCGGCGCACAGGGCCATGCCCACGCCATCCGGCGGCGAGGGCGCCCCGATGGTCGACGAGATCGACATCCTGCTCACGAGCGATGAAGCGGTGCGTGCGCTGAACGCCCGCTTCCGCGGCAAGGACGCGCCGACCAACGTCCTTTCCTTCCCCGCGCTCCAAACCGCGCAGGGCCATCTCGGCGACATCGCGCTGGCCTATGGCGTCTGCGCGCGCGAAGCGACGGCGCAGGGCAAGCCGCTGGCCGATCATCTGTCGCATTTGGTTGTGCATGGCGTCTTGCATCTTCTAGGTTACGATCATGAGGTCGACGCCCAGGCGCAGGCCATGGAAGACAGGGAGCGGGCCATTCTCGCTGAGCTTGGGATCGCCGACCCCTACCGGCTGGACGGCGCCCTTGCCTGATCCCGAAGGCCGAAGTCCCGACGCCCGTGCGTCCGGGGATCGGAGCGGCCGCCGCGCCCGTCGCGCTGCTGCGCCGCTGTTCGCGCGATGGCTGCAGCGTGATCCGCCGACTGCGGGCCAGACGCCCGACCTGTCCGCCGACGCCAGCCAGGCGGAAGTCGACATCGTCGACCAGGCCGAGGCGTTCCAGACCCTGCGGGTGTCGGAGGTGATGACGCCGCGCGCCGACATCCTGGCGCTCGACGTCTCCACCCCGCTGCTCGACGTGGTGCACCGCTTCCTGGATGCGGAACACTCCCGCATGCCGGTCTATCGCGAGACGTTGGACGACCCGATCGGGGTGGTTCACATCAAAGACCTCATGCGCCAGATCGCGCCGGCGCAAGACCAGGCGGAGGCGACGGAGCCCGCGTGGAGCGAACCCGTTCTGCACAAGCTGCGGCGCGACCTGCTCTACGTGCCGGCCAGCATGCGCGCCGCCGACCTGCTGCTGCGCATGCGCGTCGCGCGCACCCACATGGCGCTCGTCATCGACGAGTTCGGGGGCACCGACGGGCTGGTGACGCTGGAGGATCTGGTCGAGGCCGTGGTCGGCGAGATCAGCGACGAGCACGACGAGCGCGCAGACGTGCAGCTCGTCGCCCACTCCGGCGGCATGCTCGAGGCCGACGCCCGCGCGCCCCTGGCCGAGGTGGAGGCGCTGCTGGGCTACGCCCTCGCCCTGCCCGACCCGGACGAGGACATCGATACCGTGGCCGGCCTGGTGACCGCCCTCGCCGGCCGCGTGCCCCAGCGCGGCGAGGTGATCCTGCACCCCGACGGCGTGGAGTTCGAGGTGGTGGAGGCCGATCCTCGCCGCATCCGGCGCCTGCGTATCCGCGCCGTCGCGCCGGATATCGGGTCAGCCATCGCGTCGGGCATCGGGTCGGACGTCGCGCCCGACGCCCTGCAGCCGATCGAACCGTCGGCGTCGAAAACGAGCCTGGACGGCGAGGCGTGAAGGCGAACGTGGACCCCGCGCCGTCGGTGGAAGCGGGCCTGGGCCGCGGCCTGCGCGGCGGCCTGCTGCTGGCCTTCGCAGGCGGCGCCGCGGCGGCGCTCGCGCATCCGCCGTTCGGCGTCTGGCCGGGGATATTCGGCTTCTCGCTGGTCGCCCTGTCGCTTGACCGGGCGTCGAGCCGACGGCCGCTGCTCTCGGCGCTGGCGCGAGGCTGGACGGCGGGTCTGGCCTATCTGCTCGTCGGCACCTGGTGGATCGCGGAGGCCTTCTTCGTCGACGCCGCCGTCCATGCCTGGCAGGCGCCGCTGGCGGTGATGTTCACCGCGGGCGGCATCGGGGTGTTCTGGGGCGCAGCCGGATGGCTCTACCGGCTGATCGCGCCGCGGGGCGCCCATCGCGTGCTGGTGTTCGCCGCGGTCTGGGCGCTGCTGGAATGGCTGCGCGGCCACGTGCTGACCGGCTTTCCCTGGGACTTGCCGGGAGAGGCGTGGCGGGCGGGCTCGGCGATGTCGCAGTCCGCCAGCCTGATCGGCGCCTATGGGGTGAGCCTGCTCACCATCGCCATCGGCGCGGCGCCGGCGACCCTGGCCGACCGGGCGCGCCCCGGGTCCGCGGCGGCCGCCCTCAGCCTGGCCGCGGCCCTGCTGGCGGCGCTCTGGGGCTTTGGCGAGGTGCGTCTGTCCCGCCCGCCGCCGCCAGATCAGGCGCTGCGACTGCGCGTGGTGCAGCCCGGCCTCCCGGAAGAGCCGGTGTGGACCGACGCCCTGGTGCGCGCCCGCATGGCCCGCTTCGTGCGCCTGACCACCTGGCCAGCGGCGCGCACGCCAGAGCTGGTGATCTGGCCCGAAGGCGCCCTGCCCTACTCGTTCGAGGACTTCTTCGGCGCGGGCAGCTGGACCGCCCCGGCGCTGGAAGGCGCGATGAAGCCGGGGCAGGTCCTGTTCGACGGCGGCTACCGCATCGAGCCGGGACCGGACGGCGTGCCGCGCTACTACAACAGCATGCTGGCGCTCCGCCGCACCGATGCGGGGTTCCAGACGCTGGGCGTGTACGACAAGTACCGCCTGGTGCCGTTCGGCGAGTTCCTGCCCTTTCCGCAGGTGTTCACCCTGCTGCACATCAGCAGCCTGGTGCAGAACGGCATCTCGTTCTCGCCCGGTCCGCGGCCCCGGCCCATGAGCGTAGTTGGCGTCCCGCGCGTGCAGCCGCTGATCTGCTACGAGGCGCTGTTCCCCGGCTTCACGACGTCGGTCGGCGGCCGCCCCACCTGGATCGTCAACATCTCCGACGACGCCTGGTTCGGCCGCACGACCGGACCGTTGCAGCACCTGAACCTGGCCAGCTACCGGGCGATCGAGGAAGGGCTGCCTATCGTGCGCGCCACCCCGACCGGCGTGTCGGCCATCGTGGACGCCTACGGACGCGTGCGCGCTCGCCTGGGCCTGGGACGACAGGGCGTGATCGACGGGCGGCTTCCCGGCGACCTGCCGACGACGCTGTATTCGAGGCTGGGCGATCTGCCGTTCTGGCTGCTGGTCGGTCTGGGCCTCTGCCTGTCGCGTGTTCGCAACCCACAGGGGCATCGGGACGATCAAGCGCGTTGAGTTCAGATCGGGCTTGCGCGATCACGGGCCAAGGTGGGGAGGATGGGCATGGACGATCTCAACGACGACAGGTCGCCCAACCCGGTCGACGTCCATGTCGGCGAGCGCATCCGAAAGCGCCGGCGCGCGCTCGGCGTCAGCCAGGACCGGCTGGCCGAACAGCTCGGCCTGACCTTCCAGCAGGTGCAGAAGTATGAACGCGGCGCCAACCGCGTCAGCGCCTCCAAGCTCTACCAGGTAGCCCGCGCGCTCCAGGCCTCGATCCCCTACTTCTTCGAGGGCCTGCCCGATCCGATGCAGGCTGCAGGGGTCGCCGACGTCGAGCCTGCGCCCTTCGTCCACGAACTCTCCCTCACGCCGGAGGAGCGCGAGCTGGCCTCCCTGCTGTCGCGCATAGACGACCGGCGCGTGCGCAGACGGCTGCTGGAGCTGGTGCGCTCCCTGGCCGAAGCCGCCATGGAAGACCGCGCCGAGGACGCTGGCGGCTGAGGCGGCGCGCCTCAGAGCGCCTGCAGTCCGGCTACGCCCGCTTCGGCCTGCGCGCCCTCGCGGCGCGCCAGCAACACCATGCCGCAGGCCGCCACGGCCACCGCGCCCAGGGCCAGCCACCACTCCTGCCACACGCCGAAGCTGACCGCGCCGATGAACAGGTAGACGAACGCGGTCGCGCAGGCGATGGCCGCCCACATCGGGTCCTGGCCCGCCAGGCGGCCTATCCGGTGGAACAGCCAGCCGAAGAACAAGGCCGCCAGCAGGGCGCCGGGCACGCCGAGCTCCAGCCACAGCTGCAGCGCGGCGTCGTGCGGATGCATGGGGATGCGCGGCTCGAAGGCGCGGCTGGCGTCCAGGCCGTAGCCCGTGATCGGCCGGTGGCGGATCAGCTGCGAGGCGAAGCGCCAGATGTCCAGCCGCACGCGCCAGGAGGCCTTGCCGATGTCGGCGGGAAGGTTGGGCGGCGTCACGCCGCCACGCGGCAGGAACACCACCGGAGCGGCGAGGAAGTAAAGCGCCGAACCCGCCATGCAGCCCCAGGCGCCGATGCGCGCGTTGACCTGCATGCCCGCGTACACGAGCATGGACAAGGCGAGCGCGACGGCGGGCGCATCCTCGCCCAGCCGCACCGAGCTGGTCACGATGGCCACGGCCGCGACGATGGGCGCGACGAGCGGAACCCGCCGCGCTGTGAACAGGGCGACGGGCCAGAAGAGCAGCGCCGCCGCATAGCAGCCGCGCGCCGCGTCGCGCTGGGCGAGATCGGGCGTCAGGTCGTGGCGGCCGAAGAGATGGTTGAACGCGTTGTAGATCTTGCCGCCCGCCGCGGCGTCCAGAGCCATGATCGCGACCGCGCCCACCAGCGTCCAGGACATCCAGTCCAGCGCCCGCGCGCGCTGGTCGGACGCCAGCTTCAAGGCGCCGGAGACCAGGGCGCAGTTGACCACCAGCTGGAACAGCAGCTTGGGGGCGATGATGGCCTGGAACTGCTTGTAGGTGTGGGGGTGCGCCTGCACCGCCAGCATCGGGCTCCAGGCGAAGCTCGCCACCGCCCACACGGTCAGCGCCGCCAGGATCAACACGCCGATCGAAGGCGGACGACGCTGGAGCACGAAGCTCAGGGCCGCCGCGCCGCCGATGGCGCTGACCAGGGCCTCGCCCTCGTCGCCGAGATAGCCGATGGGCATGACCAGGGCGAACAGCACGATGATCAGGACGCCGTACCAGCGCGGCGCTCTCGCCGCAGCGAAGACGAACGGCGCAGAAGCCGGAGCGGCCGGCTCAAGCGGAAGAGTGGTCAAGCCGGCAAGCTCCCAAACGGTCGACGGTCCGCCAACCTAGAGCATCGCGGCGGAAAGTGGAGGCCGATCAGCAGAGCGCAAAGCCGCGCCGCCCTTGGCAAGCCGCCGCCGCGCCGATACAGCCGCGCCGCCGCCTCCTGCGGCGCATGGGTCGAGGGACGGTAAGGTCCATGTGCGGGATAGCCGGGATCATCATGCGCGGCGGGGCGCACGTCGACCGCTCCGCCCTGGAGCGGCTGTCGCAGGCCCTGCGCCATCGCGGCCCCGACTCCTGCGGCGTCCATGTGGACGGCGGCGTGGGGCTGGTCGATACGCGGCTGGCCATCGTCGACGTGGCCGGCGGGCGCCAACCGCTGTACGGCCCGCGCGGCGCGGCGCTAGTGGCGAACGGCGAGATCTACAACGCGCCGGAACTGCGCGCCGAGCTCGGCGGCCGTTTCGCCACCGGTTCGGACTGCGAGCCCGCCGTGCACCTGTATGAACGGCGGGGCGTGGACTACGCCCAGGCGCTGAGGGGCATGTACGCCATCGCCATCCACGATGCGGCGGCGGGGCGCGTGCTGCTCTCGCGCGACCCCTTCGGCATCAAGCCGATCTACTACGTGCAGAGCGAGGCGCTGTTCGCCTTCGCCTCCGAACCGCAGGCCCTGTTCGCAGCCGGCCTCGCCCGGCCTGCGCTTCGGCCCGGAGCCACGTCGGAGCTGATGCAGCTGAAGCACGTCACGGGCGAGCTCACGGCCTTCGCGGGCGTCCACCGCGTGGAGCCCGGCGAGACGCTGGTGCTGGAGGACGCCCGCATCGTGGAGCGGCTGCGCATCGCCACCGTCCCTCCCCGCCGCCGTGACCGGATGCGGCGGGCGCAGGCGGTGGAGCGGTTCGACGCGGTGATGGCCGACAGCGTGGCCGCGCACCTTCGCACCGACGTGCCCTATGGGCTGTTCTTCTCGGGCGGGGTGGACTCCACCATCCTGCTGCACCTGATGCGCCGGCTGTCCGCCACGCCCGTGCGCGCCCTGACCATCGGCTATGAGGGCCGCGACCCGGCGGACGAGAGCTTCGCCGCCTTGGAAGCCGCGCGCGCCCTCGGCGCGGACTGCACGCGGGTGGAGATGGGGGCCGATGACTTCTGGCGGCTGGCGCCCCAGGTGGCCGCCGCGGTCGACGATCCGACCGCCGACCCTGCGGTGCTGCCGACCTATGCGCTCGGCCGCGCCGCGCGCGAGGCGGGGCTGAAGGTGGTGCTGGGCGGCGAGGGCGCCGACGAGCTGTTCGGCGGCTACGCCCGCTATCGCCGCGCCACCGTCCCGCTGATCGGGCGCCGCGACGGCGACAAGCGCGGGGTGTTCGACGACGTCGCGCCCCTGGCGCAGGCCTTCGCCGGATGGTCGGCGGGATGGGACGCCATCGCCGCGGCCGCGCCTGGCGCTACGCGGCTGGACCGGCTGCAGGCGTTGGACTGCGAGGAGCGGCTGCCGAACAGCCTGCTGGTCAAGCTCGATCGCTGCCTCATGGCCAACAGCGTGGAAGGTCGCACTCCCTTCCTGGACCGCAGCGTGGCCGATTTCGCCGCCACCCTGCCCGAGCGTCTTCGCGCCAACCCGCGCCACGGCAAGGTGCTGCTTCGCCACTGGCTCGCCCGGCACGCGCCGGAAACCCGGCCCTTCGCCCGCAAGCGCGGGTTCAACCCGCCCGTCGGCGGCTGGATGCACGCGCGCCGCGAAGAGCTCGCCCCCCTGGTGGCGGCCCAGCCGGGGGTGGCCGCCTTCGCCGACGCCAAGACCGTGGCCGCCGCCCTCGCCGACGCCCGCTCCAACCCCCAGCCGGCTTGGAGCCTGCTCTACTACGCCCTCTGGCACGCCGCGCGCGTGATGGGTCGCCCCTTCGACGGGGATATCGCGCAGGCGCTCAGCGCCTGAGCCGCCGGCCGGGTCAGCTGCGGAACAGCGACAGGATCGACTGCGGCGAGGTGTTGGCGACGGAGGTCGTCAGCCCGGAGAGCTGCTGGCTGAGCTGCAGCGCAAGCAGGCGCGCGCTGTCGCCATCGTCAGTGTTTTGGGCGGCGCTCGCCTGCCCAAGCGTCTGTACGAACCCTGTGTGCGCGCTGATCTGGTCCGCCTGGCCGCGCAGGGTGGACAGCGCCGAACTCGCAGCCCCGATGGCGTCGCCGAGCGTCGCGAAGGTCGAGGCGGCCGCCGTCGCCGTGGCGATCGAGGCGCCGGGCGCGAGGCCGAGCGTGCTTCCGCCCAGGCTGAGGTCGGCAGGCGTCAGGCTGGCCGACGTCCCGTCGGCGAGCGCGACCTTGAGACCGCCCGAGAGCGAGCCGTCCACCAGGTTGATCCCGCTGACGCCGGCGCTGGCGAGGGTGGGCGCGATCTGGCCTGCGACGCTCTGGAACCGAGCCTGCAGCGCCGCGCGCGAAGACGACGACGTGGAGGGGTCGGCCGATCCCGCCGCAGCGTCGCGCAACTGCTGCAGCAGGCCCAGGACGGCCCGGCCGGCGGCGTCTCCGGCGTCGGCGGCCGTGGTGGCCGCGCCCGCGCCATTGGCGAGCGCGTAGAGGGCCTGTGTCCCCACGCCGGCGGAGACGACGTCGCCGATCATGGGCTGAGACGGCGTTGCGATCTTCGCCGCCGTCGGTGGGGCCGCCGGGTCCGCGCTCGGGGTCGCGGTCTGGAGCGACAGCGCCTGGAGGGCGGCTAGCGCGCTCGAGGCGCTGGTCACGCTGAGCGTCATGGCGGCTCCTTTCCCGTTCGTGGCGCCGCGTCCGCAGCGCCGGGGCCGAACCGTCAGGAGCGCCCCGGCGCGACGTTAGCGGGACAATGGTGAGCGGAGCGTTAACCTTAACCGCGGGTGGATCACCGTCACGCCCGGGTGGAGACGAGCGCGCCGGCCGTGTAGCCCGGCGCGTCCTTCAGGTCGCCGACTCGCTCGCGCGGCACCTCAGCCAGCGTGCGGCCGGTGATCACGTCGACGAGTTGGTAGACGAACCCGCCCGCGCCATCGTCTTGGACATACAGGCGGGCCACCGGCTGAGAGGCCGCCGGTTTCGACGGCCCGGACGCCGGGCTGGGCGCCGGCGATGCGGAGGGATCGCTCGACGGCTGGAGCGGCGGGCTCGCGGCGGCGACGGCGATGCTTTCGATCATGCGATGTCCGCCGGCGGCTCTCGCCCCGGCGCTCCCCTGCGAAGGCGCGGCGCGCAGGCGTCAGCC
>CAXTUT010000065.1:0-10401 GCA_964247465.1 uncultured Caulobacteraceae bacterium
TCAACACGCCGGCCGGCATCACCGCCGCCGCGGCGTCCGGCGACATCCACTTCAGCGTCTATACGCGCGCCGAGCAGGCCGACCTGGACAACAAGCTGCACATCCTCATCGCCCGCGCCGAGCCGGCCGCGCAAAACGCCGTCGGCGATCTGGAAGGCCACAACGCCACAGGCCCCAGCGCGGCCGCACACTAGGGAGGCGCACCCATGCTCAAGCTCTACCACACGCCCCAGACCCGCTCCTCGCGCATGATCTGGCTGCTGGAGGAGATCGGCGCGCCCTATGAGGTCGAACGGGTGGACATCCGCGGCGAGGGCGGTGCGCCGGAAAGCTACCGCGCCGTCCATCCCCTGAAGAAGGTCCCGGCGCTCCAGCACGACGCAGAGACCGTCACCGAGTCCGCCGCCATCTGCCTCTATCTTTCCGACGCCTATCCCGACGCGGGGCTCGGGCCGCGCGCCGGGGAGCCGGGGCGGGGCGATTACCTGAGCTGGCTGGCCTTCTACGCGGGCGTGATCGAGCCGGCGCTGATGGTCAAGGCGGTGGGCGCCACGGGATTCACCCGCATGAGCGCCGGCTGGGGCGAGCCGGAGGCGGTGGTCCAGCGGCTGGCCGATACTCTGGAGGCCCGTCCTTACGTGCTCGGCGAGCGGTTCAGCACCGTGGACATCCTGATCGGCAGCACCTTCCAGTGGGCGGGCAGGCTGATGCCGCAGGGCGAGGCGGTGGAGGCCTACAAGGCCCGCGTCATGGGTCGTCCGGCCTTTTTGCGCAGCCTGGAGAAGGACGCCGCCTGATGGCCGAGCCGATCAACCTGAACAAGGTCCGCAAGGACCGCACACGCGCCGACAAGTCCGCCAAGGCCGCCGTCAACCGCGCCAGCTTCGGCCGCACGCCGCTGCAAAAGGCGCTCGACGCCGCCGAAGCCGACCTGCGCGCCCGCAAGCTGGACGCCGCAAAGCGCGAAGACCGCTGACAGCTATTGATCCTTCCCCTTTGGGGGAGGGGGACCCCGCGAAGCGGGTTGGAGGGGGCTGCGCCGCCGCGTCAAGCTGGAGCCCCCTCAGTCCACTTCGCGGACAGCTCCCCCAGAGGGGAGCATCTTGGCGCCGGGCCTTAGCGTCGGCCCGGATCAGGTTGATCTCGGCCTTCGCCGGGATGAGCGGATAGCGAGGCGTTCAACCTGATCCGGTCACGCTAGCGTCCCGCCAGGAACCGGTCCGCCGTGCGCAGGCTCAGCGCCAGCTGGGTCACGCAGGGGTTTACGCTGAGCGCGCTCGGATAGACGGAGTTGTCGCAGACGTAGAGGTTCTCGACATCGAAGCTGCGGCAGTCCGCGTCCACCACCGCGTCGTCTCCGTCCGCGCCCATTCTGCAGGCTCCCATCGTATGGGCGTTGCGTGACGTTCGCCTGAAGTTGCAGGCGCCCCCGGCCTCCAGGATCGCGGTCATCAGCCGGTCGCCGTGGGCGGTCATGGCCGTCTCGTTGTCGCCGTTGGAGAAGGTCAGCAGCGGCTTTGGCAGCCCCCGCGCGTCCCGCTCGTCGCTCAGCGTCAGCCGGTTGTCGGGCGAGGGCAGGCAGTCGCCGCAGATGTTGATCCCGACCACGTGATCGAAGCGGCGCATCTGCTCGGTGAGCGCGGAGCCCCACAGCTTGGCGCCCCGCGCCATCACCGCAGCGTAGGTCATCGGCATGACGCCGATGCTCTGCACCAGATAGCCGCCGGCGAAGCTCGCGTCCTTGGGACGGTGGGTGTCCTCGCTGATCAGGCCGCCGGGGATGCCGCGGGTGGGCTTCACCACCGCCTCGCTCTCCGCCCAGATCTGCAGCGCGGTGTGGGCCATGAAGTTGCGTCCGACCTGGTCGGAGCTGTTGGCTAGCCCGCTCATCAAGAGCAGGCGCGGGCTCTCCACCCCGCCGGCGCACAGGAAGACGGTGGCGCAGGGCTGGCGCGTCTCACGCCCCTGCGGGTCGCTGTAGACCACAGCGGTGATGCGCCCGCGGCCGTCGCGCTCGAAGCCCGTGACGAAGCAGCGCTCGCGCACCTCCGCGCCTGAGCGCAGCGCGAGCGGGATGAAGGTGACGTCGGTGGAGCCCTTGGCCCCCACGCTGCAGCCGGCCTGACAGAAGCCGCGGCTGGTGCAGGCGGGGCGGTGCAGGCCTTCCACCTCGTAGTCGCTGGAGGGCGCGGCGTTGGGCGCGGGCGAGGTCCTGACCCCGAGCTTGGCGGCGCCCGTCTGCATCAGCTCCGCCGCGCCGTTCAGCGGCAGGGGCGCGCGCGGATAAGGCTGGCGAGGCGGTCCCCAGGGATAGGGGCTGGGGCCGCTGACGCCCAGCAGCCGCTCGGCCCGATCCATGTAGGGCTCGAGCTCCGCATAGGGGATCGGCCAGTCGCGGCCGACGCCGAACTCGCTGCGCAGCTTCAGGTCGTCGGGCTGTGGCCGCACGGCGTAGGCGGTCCAGTGCAGGGTCGACCCGCCGACGCCGATGCCGGAATTGTTGCGGCCGAAGGGGATCGGGTCGGCCCCCGCCGACAGTCGCTCGTCCTTCCAGAACAGCTTTTCCTGTTCCGCCTCGTCGGAGGCGAAGTCCTGGGCCGGCGACCAGCCCTGGCCGGCCTCCAGCGCCACCACCCGCAATCCCGCCTGGGCCAGCCGCATGAGGATGGGCGCGCCGCCGGCGCCGGTGCCGATCACCACGGCGTCGACGGGTTCGCGCTCGGTATAACGGCGGGCCGGCATGTCAGAGGTCAAGAGCTGCGGTCTCCTCGGCGATGGCCTGCGGGCTCACGGCGGCGACGCCGTGCGCATCGGCCATGCCGTCATAGCCGATCGACACCTGCACCAGCGGGTGGGCGTAGTAGAGCTCGGCCAGCGCGTTCATCAGCTCCTCGAACCACCGGGCCAGGGGCGCCGCCTGCGGACCGTCCAGCTCGCCTGCGCAGGCGGCGGTCATCAGGGCGTCCTGCTCGGCGGCGTCCAGCTCGGCGAAGCGGCGACCGGAGCGGGTAAGGGCGGCGGCGTCGAGCGCATCCAGCCCGGCGCGCTGCAGCGACAGGTCGTCCGGCGCCTCGGCGTAGCGCCAGCCCCGCGGGACCGCGTCCGCCAGCCGGGCGTCGTACGCCTCGGCGAGCTGCACCCGGGTGACGAGCTCAGGCTCCGGGATCGCGCGCAGGCACACCGCATGGAGCGTGAGCATCTGGCCGGCCGAAAGCGCGCGCGGCGGCCCTGGGCGCCGCTCCAGCCGCGCCGTCAGCACGCGGCGGGTGGGTTCGGTCAGCCGGTCGCTGGCGAGCAACGCCCGCGTACGCGCTTCCAGCGTCTCCAACGCTTCGACCATCACGCCGCCTCCCGCTGCGCAGGAGAGGAGACGCTTGCGCCCCTCATCTCACTCATGAATCTGTCGACAGCTTCCCGCCGGTGACCTGCACCAGCGATCCGGTCATGAACGAGCCGTCGTCCGACGCCAGCAGCACGTAGGCCGGCGCCAGTTCCTCAGGCTGTCCCGGGCGCGCCAGCGCGACCTCATGGCCGAACGTGGCGACCTCGTCCTTGGGCATGGTGCCGGGGATGTTGGGGGTCAGCACGGGGCCGGGCACCACGGCGTTGACCCTGATCTTCTTGGGGCCGAGCGAAAGCGCCAGGGCGCGAGTGAAGGCGTGGATGGCGCCTTTGGTGGCGCAGTAGTCGATCAGCAGCTCGTTACCGGTCATGCCCACGATGGAGCCGGTGTTGACGATGGCGTCGCCCGCCTTCAGGTGCGGCAGCGCGGCCTGCGCCATGAAGACGTAGCCGAAGATGTTTGTTTCGAAGGTGCGGCGCAGCTGCGCCTCGGTGACATCGAGCAGGCCGCCCTCCTGCGCCTTCTGGTAGGCGGCGTTGTTGACGAGCACGTCCAGCCCGCCGAACGCCTCCACCGTTTCGGCCACCGCATCCAGGCAGGCCTGGCGAGAGCGGACGTCGGCCTTAATGACGTGGCAGGCGCCGCCGCGGTCCTCGACCATGCGGCGGGTCTCCTGCGCGTCCTCGTCGTTCTCGTTGTAGAGGATGGCGACGCGGGCGCCCTCCAGGGCGAAGGCGACGGCCACCGCGCGCCCGATGCCGCTGTCGGCGCCGGTGATCAGGGCGCGTTTGCCGTCCAGCTTGCCCGCGGCCTTGTAGCGCTCCAGCCCGGTCTGCGGCTGGATCGCCATGTCGGACTGGCGAGCGGGATAGGGCAGGGTCTGGCCGACCATGTCCTTGGCGTTCGGCCGCTCGATCTGACTCTCGCTCACCCGATATCCCTGGCCTCCGCCTGTCCGGAAGCGACGACGACCGCCGTGGTTCCGCCCCTGGCGCCGTGAGAGCCTTCGTTCGCCGCGACGTCCAGCCTGTCGAATGCGGCGGCGTGGCGCCCTTTGTCGCTCCCGACGCCATAGCGGCCGGAGTCTGCCTGAAATCAAGGCGCCGCGCAGGCGCCGCGAACGCCTCGCTTTCTGCGTCGGATGGCGCGAAGCTGGGCGTGCTGTCAGGTGGGGTGTGGACGGAATGGCGTGATGCAGAGCTTCGACGAGATGCACGGCGGCGCGCCCGGCCCTCCACCGGCCGGGGGCGGCGGCGTTCGCGCCGGCTACGAGGCCCTGCGGCGCTGGCTGGACGAGACCCCCGAAGAGCTGCTCCACACCCGCCGCAAACAGGCGGAGCTGCTGTTCCGCCGCATCGGCATCACCTTCGCCGTCTACGGCGACGACGCCGCGGAGGAGCGGTTGATCCCCTTCGACATCATCCCGCGCGTGCTGAGCCGTCCGGAATGGGCGACGCTGGAGCGGGGTCTGGTGCAGCGGGCGCGCACGCTCAACGCCTATCTCGCCGACATCTACGGGGCGCGCGACTGCGTGCGCGCCGGCATCGTGCCGCCCGAGCTGGTGCTGCAGAACCCGCAGTTCTGCCTGGAGATGGCCAGCCATCCGCCGCCGCATGGCGTCTACTGCCACATCTCCGGCATCGACCTGGTGCGCGTGGACGCCGACGACTTCTACGTGCTGGAGGACAACTGTCGCACCCCGTCCGGCGTCTCCTACATGCTGGAGAACCGGGAGGTGATGATGCGCCTGTTCCCGGACCTGTTCGCCCGCTGCCGCGTCGCGCCCGTGGAGAGCTATACCGACGCGCTGCTGGCGACCCTGCGCTCGGTCGCGCCCGCGCGCGCGCAGGCCAACCCCACCGTGGTCCTGCTCACGCCCGGCATGTACAACTCGGCCTTCTACGAGCACAGCTTCCTGGCCGACAAGCTTGGCGTGGAGCTGGTGGAGGGCTCCGACCTATTCGTTCAGGACTGCGTGGTGTTCATGCGCACCACCGAGGGGCCCAAGCGGGTGGATGTGATCTACAGGCGCATCGATGACGACTACCTCGATCCGCTGGTCTTCCATCAGGGCAGCCGGCTCGGCGTGCCGGGCCTGATGGGCGCCTACCGGGCCGGCAACGTGACGCTGGCCAATGCGCCGGGCGCCGGCGCCGCCGACGACAAGGCCATCTACAGCTACATGCCCGAGCTGGTGCGCTTCTACACCGGCGAGGAGCCGGTGCTGAAGAACGTGCCGAGCTGGCGCTGCCGTGAGGCCGACGCGCTGAAGTACGTGCTCGAACACTTGGCCGAGCTGGTGGTTAAGGAGGTCAACGGCTCGGGCGGCTACGGCATGCTGGTCGGCCCGACCGCGAGCGCCGAGGAGGTGGAGACCTTCCGCGCCCGTCTGGTCGCCACGCCCGACAATTTCATCGCCCAGCCGACGCTGGCGCTCTCCACCTGCCCGACCTTCGTGGAGAGCGGGGTGGCGCCGCGGCACGTCGACCTGCGCCCCTTCGTCCTCACGGGCTCCGACGAGGTGCGCATCACGCCCGGCGGCCTGACGCGGGTGGCGCTGAAGGCGGGCTCGCTGGTGGTGAACTCCAGCCAGGGCGGCGGGACCAAGGACACCTGGGTGCTGGATGAGTGACGTGGCGCGGGCTCCCTCCACCACGCTGCGCGGGGTCCCCCTCCCCCAGGGGGGGAGGATCGAGCGCCGCGCCCAGATGCTCCCCCCCTGGGGGAGCTGTCGGCGAAGCCGACTGAGGGGGCCGGCGCCGCAGGCGACGGCGCGCTGATGCTCTCCCGCACAGCCGACAGCCTGTACTGGACCGCGCGCTACATGGAGCGCGCCGACTACCTCGCGCGCCTGCTGGAGACCGCGCTCCGCGCCGCATCCCTGCCGGCCAGCTACGGCGGCTCCTCCACCGAGTGGGAGAGCGCGGTGGCGTCAGCCGGCGCGGCGGAGCAGTTCTACGAGCGCTATGGCGACGCCAACGAGGATACCGTGCGCGAGTGGCTGGCCTTCAGTCCCGACTACGCCTCCTCCATCTACAGCTGCCTGACTACCGCCCGCACCAACGCCCGGGCGGTGCGCACCGCGCTCACCGCCGAGATGTGGGAGGTGGTCAACGACGCGGGGCTGGAGCTGCAGCGCTACCGCGGCCGCACGCTCTCGCGCGAGGAGCTGGTGCGCTTCCTGGAATGGGTCAAGGGCGTGGTGCTGAGCTTCGACGGCGCCGCGCGCCGCACCATGCTGCGCAACGACATCTACTGGTTCCTGCGCCTCGGCGGCGCGCTGGAGCGCTCCGACAACACCGCGCGCATCCTAGACGTAAAGTACCACATGCTGCTGCCCGAGCATGAGCGGGTGGGCGGCACGCTCGACTACTTCCAGTGGTCCACCATCCTTCGCGAGGTGTCGGCGCTGACCGCCTATACCTGGGTCTATCGCCAGAGCGTCAAGCCCTGGCTGGTGGCCGACCTGCTGATCCTGAACAAGCAGATGCCGCGCTCGCTGGCGAGCTGCTACGAGGTGATCTCGCGCCAGACCGACCTGCTGGCCGACGCCTACGGCCGGCGGGGACCGAGCCAGCGGGCGGCGCGCTCCATGCTCTCGCGGCTGAACGGCGCGCGCATCGAGGACATCTTCCAGTCGGGCCTGCACGAGTTCATCACCGGCTTCCTGGACGACAACGCAGCGCTGGGCGCCGCGGTCACCGAACAGTATCTGGTCTGAGGGGAGCCGCAGGGCCGATGCGCATCCAGGTCGGCTACGTCACCCGCTACGACTACGACAGCCCCGCCAAGCTGATCGTGCAGGTGTTGCGCATGACGCCGCGCGGCCATGACGGCCAGCACGTCCTGCACTGGCGGGTGGAGACCGACGCGGACTGCCGCCTGCAAGCGGGCGAGGATGCGCTCGGCAACGCCACCCACGCCCTGTCGGTCGCCGGCCCGGTGAAACGTCTGGTCACCCGCGTCACCGGCGAGGTGGAGACCTGGGACACCGGCGGCATGGTCGCCGACACGGTGGAGCGCTTCCCGCCGATGGTGTTCTTGCGCGAAACGCCGCTCACCGCCTGCGACGCCGCGCTCGCAAGCTTCGCCCGGGACAGCACGGCGGGCCCGTCCGCGCCGCTGGACCGGCTGCACGCGCTGTTGGAGGCGGTGCGGCGCCAGGTGGCGTTCGAGACCGACCGCACCGACACGGGCACCTCGGCCGCGGAGGCCTTCGCGCTCGGCCACGGGGTCTGCCAGGACCTTGCGCACATCTTCGTCGGCTGCGCGCGGGCGATCGGCGCGCCCGCCCGCTACGTCTCCGGCCACCTCGCCCGCAAGGATGGCCAGATCGACCAGGAGGCGGCGCACGCCTGGGCGGAGGCGCACGTGGAGGGGCTGGGCTGGGTCGGCTTCGACCCCGCCAACGGCGTGTGCCCTACCGACGCCTATGTCCGCGTCGCGATCGGGCTGGACTATCTGGGCGCAGCGCCCGTGCGCGGCAGCCGCTATGGCGGCGCGGGCGAGCACATGGACGTCAAGCTGCGGGTGACGCCGAGCAGGCGGTGAGAGGAGACGTTCCGTCCGCCTTCGCCTCATCCTGATGAGGCCGGATGGCATGCGCCGGAGCGCAGCAACCCGTCGGTCGCCGGTTCAACTCTTGGGCAGGTCGCTGGCGCGCCAGCCGCCGCCGAGGTCCTGGATCAGCACCGCGCTGGCCTGCAGCGCCTCCTGCTGCACGGTGATGACCTGCTCGGCGTCGCTGAGAACGGTGGCTTCCGCGCTGAGCACGGTCAGGAAGTCCACCGTGCCCGCCTTGTATTCGTTGAGGTCGAGCTGGTAGGCCTGCCGCGCGGCGTCGAGCGTCTGCTGTCGCTGGCCGATCTCGCCCTGGTAGACGTGCAGGGCGGCCAGCTGGTCCTCCACCCCCTGGAAGGCGGTGAGCACGGTCTGGCGGTAGGTGGCGACCTCGAAGTCGCGCTGGGCGGCGGCGGCGCGAACCGCCGCACGGCGCTCGCCGAAGTCGATCAGCTCCTCGGCTATGGTGCCGCCCACCGACCACAGGTTGCTGGACGCGTTGAACAGCGCGCCGAAGCTGGTCGCGGCCAGGCCTTCGGAGCCGGTCAGGGACACGTCGGGATAGAAGGCCGCCTCCTGCACGCCGATCTGGGCGTTGGCCTGGGCCACCAGCCGCTCGGCCGCGGCGATGTCGGGGCGGCGCTGCAGCAGGGTGGAGGGCACGTCGACCGGGACCACGGGCACGGTGGTGGTCAAGGTGTCGGTCGGCGCGATGCTGAGCTCGGACGGGGCGACGCCGACCAGCACCGCGATCGCGTGCTCCATGGCGGCGCGGGTGGTGGCCTCGTCGGTCAGGCTCGCCTGCGTGCCGAGCAGCTGGGTCTGGGCGGAGATGACGTTGGCGCGCGAGACGGTGCCGGCGTGGTACTGGTTCAGCGTCAGCGTCTGGAAACGTTGGTACTCCACGATGGTGTCGCGCAGCAGCTTCTGCTGCGCGTCGTTGGCGCGCAGCGCGAAATAGTCGCTGGCGAGCAGGCCCTGCGCGGACAGGCGCGCATTGGCGATGTCGGCGGCGCTGGCCTGGGCCTGGGCGCGCGCGCCCTCGACCTCACGTCGGATCTTGCCCCAGAAGTCCGGGGTCCAGCTGGCGTCCAGCGTGGCGGTATAGGTGGTGATCGGGCTGCTCGAGCCGCTGGCGGCCACGATGGTCCCGCCGCTGGAGCCCGTGTCGCTTGTGGCCGTGCCCGTGCCGGTAGTCCCGCTTCCGGAGTTCAGGCCGGTGTTCCCCGTGGTCGTGGTCAGGCCGCCGCTGCCCGTGGTGGTGGAGACGCCCGAGCGGCCGCCGGACTTGCTGTCCTGGATGGAGCCGCTCGCGCTGACGGTCGGGAAGTAGAGCGAGCGCGCCTCGGTGGTGATCTGGCGCGCCTGGCGGTAGGTGGCGACGAACTCGGCCACCGTCTGGTTGTGCTGGGCGACCCGTTCCTCCAGCCCGTTCAGGATCGGATCGTCGTAGATCGCCCACCACGCGCCCCGGTCTATGGAGTCGGCCGGATGGCTCGGCAGCCAGCCGCGGGCCTCCTTGAACTGTGCGGCGATCGGCGCGGCCGGCCGCTGGTAGTTGGGCCCGACGACGCAGGCCGAGGCGGTGAGGGAAAGCGCGAGCAGCATCGTCAAGCGTACGGCTGGCCGGGCGCGGGCTTTCGGACGGTTTCCTGCGAAGCCCTTATCAGCATGACAAAGGTTCGTGCGGTCCCTTACCCTCGTCATCCTGAGGAGCCTCGAAGAGGCGTCTCGAAGGACGTGGCGCGCGAACGTCAGCGCAGGCGATGGTGTCGGATCCGTCTTCATCAAAGGTTCGATCACTCCGCCGGCAAGGGGGCCGCGCCGCCGCTCGGGCTCAGCCCGCGGGGCAGGCGGCGAGGGCGGCGCTGGTTCAGCCGGTCCAGATACAGATAGACCACCGGGGTGGTCAGCAGGGTCAGCACCTGGCTGACGATCAGGCCGCCGATGATGGAGATGCCCAGCGGCTGGCGCAGCTCGCCGCCTTGGCCGAGGCCGAGCGCCAGGGGCAGGGCGCCCAGGATCGCGGCGCACGTGGTCATCAGGATGGGGCGGAAGCGCAGTACGCACGCCTGGTAGATGGCGTCGCGCGACGACAGGCCCTGCTCGCGCTCCGCCACCAGGGCGAAGTCGATGATCATGATGGCGTTCTTCTTCACGATGCCGATCAAGAGGATCACCCCGATCAGCGAGATGATGGAGAACTCGATGTTGAAGATCATCATCGCCAGCACCGCGCCCACGCCGGCCGACGGCAGGGTGGAGAGCACCGTCAGCGGGTGGATGTAGCTCTCGTAGAGCACGCCCAGCACAATGTAGACGGCGATCAGGGCCGAGGCGATCAGGATGGGCTCGTTGCCGAGCGACTGGGCGTAGGCCTGGGCCGTGCCCTGGAAGCCGCCGACCACGTTGGCGGGCATGCCGATGGCGCGCGACGCCTGATCCACGTCGCGCTGGGCGTCGCTCAGCGACTTGCCGGGCGCCAGGTTGAACGACAG
>CAXTUT010000066.1:0-10365 GCA_964247465.1 uncultured Caulobacteraceae bacterium
AGTCTCTTCCTCAGCTGTCGCACATTCATCGGCGACTGGAACTGATCAAGTGCCGCTTTCGGCATCAGCGGTGATGCTGCTGTATGACGAACTTTGGGGCGCAAGTCTGCCGCTGGAACCCACGCGATCAAACGATAGCTTGAGCCACGGATAGTGCAGCGCGGATGGCGGCTGCGGCAATCGCATCGCTGCCCTCCAAATCAGGATTGAAGGAAGCGATGGTCATGGCGGCGGGTGGCGACCGGGCCACGGTTAACTCCGGGCACGCGCGCAGGTCATTAGCCGATAGGCCGCCCGGCGCCGCGAATTCGTTGGCTTGCCCAACGGAGGTGTCGAGTGCGTCTAGATCGAGGTGGATCAGCTTGGGGCCGCTGACGGCGTCGAGGTGAATAGCCAGCTCCTCGCTGAAGCGCGGGCGGGAGGAGGTGGAGCCGTAAACGGCCCTGACACCATGAGCCTCGACCTTCTCGCGCTGACCAGGCTCGAAGTCGCGGATCCCGCAGTAGACCAGATGGGAAAGGTCAAGCGGACTGAACCGGGGATCGAGGCGGCAAGCGCCTTCCACGACTCTCCCGCGAGGGTGCTGACGCCCATGCAGTCGAAATAGCCGCCGGTGCACTCGTCCGGCGTGTTGAAGTCGGGATGGGCGTCGAACCACACCACCCCGGCGCACGTGCCGCCGAGCCCCGCGTGAACACCCACGCTCGTGTCGCAGTTGCCGGCGAGCACAAGGGGGAACCGGCGAGCTTGCCTTGCCGCCATGACGGCCTGTGCCACGCGTCGCTTCACCTCGAAGGTTCGCCCAATCTCGCCTTCAAAGGCGTCGACTGGCGCGATTTCCACAACGTCGATCGCCGCATCCGCCGCGCTTAGCGCCTCGACTAGACCGCCCTCCAGCAGGCGATGTGGACCATTGCCCACGCGGCAGCAGCGAGCTCCGGCGTGGAAGGGCGCGACGATGACGCTGATGTGGTACATAGCTCAATTTACCAGGAAGGTCTACCGCCTAAACCCCGTCGGGTATTGATCACGGGCGGCAATCCTTCCCGTCCAGAACGTCTGGGTCGAAGCAGCGTTGCTACGCCGCGAAACGGCGTACATTGGGCGCAGTCCAGCCTCTCTTCAGCTTGATCTAGCCGTTATGTGCTGACCGCTTCCGAGAACGGTCAAGATGCACAGTCCACACCCTGGCGTCGCCCTGATCGGCTTGTCGATATTAGTCGCTCTCGCAGCAGGTTCTCCCTAGCCCGCCGACTCGTCCGACTCAGGCGGTGGCGGGAAGCGGAGCTTCCGTCCGGGCGTAGCGGCGCGGGGAGACGCCCATCACCCGCTTGAAGGCGGTGTTGAAGGCGTTCTCCGACTCATAGCCGAGAGTTTGGGCGGTTCGCGCGAGGGCAGCGCCCGTCCGGGTCAGCCGATCACCGGCGAGCATCATGCGCCAGCGCGTGAGATAGGCGATCGGCGTCTCGCCCACCGTCTCGCGGAAGCGCTGGGCGAAGATCGTCCGCGACATGCCGGCCTCCGCGGCGAGGTCGCCGAGGCTCCAGCGGCGGGCGGGATCGGCGTGCATCGCCCCGATCGCCGCGCTGATCTGCGGGTCCGCCAGCGCCGAGAACCAGCTGACCGACCGATCGGGGCATCGCGCCAGGTGCAGCCGCAGCGCCTGCAGCAGCATCATGTGCGAGAGGTGCTCCGCCATCATCGCAGCGCCGGGACGCGCCTCGCGCAACTCGTCCATCATGCGCTCGATCGCCCACCGGAGCGCCGCCTGATCCGCCTGCGTGTCCAGGTGGATGACCGGCGGCAACGCCCCGAGCAGGAGGGCGGCGTGGCGCCCCTCGACCGCGAAGCGGCTGCCGGTCAGGAAGACCCCGCCGCCGCCCTTGTAGGTGGCCACGCCGCCCCGTTGCGCCGCGTCCCCGAACACGTCGCCCGGGCCGACCGGCGACAAAGCCAAATCACTCGCAAGCGTGAACGGACGACCGCTGGCTAGCACGAAACAGTCGCCGGCCGACAGGCGGACCGGAGCCTCCACCCCATCGACGCCCAGCCAGCAGTCGCCGCGCGTCACGGCGTAGCATTTGATCCGCCCGGCCACGTCGTCGAACCGGATCGCCCAGTCGCCGCCGGCGTCCAGACCCGCGGTGATGTAGCTTCGCGGCCGCAGCAGCGACAGGACGTCGGACAGGGGATCCATGGCAAGCTCCGTACGATCACGAAGATACGAGGTACGATCGAAGATAGATAGTACGGTGCATGCGGTCTAAGTCATCGGCTCGGAGGTTGGAACGACCCTCCGCCTCGGAAAGGACCCCCCATGATCGTCGTCACCACCCCAACCGGACAGATCGGAAGCCAGGTCGTCGCTCGCCTGATCGCCGCCGGCGCCGACCTGCGCCTCATCTCGCGCGGGGCCGACAAGCTGCCGGAGGCGGTTCGCGGCGCGGCCGAGGTGGTCGAGGGCTCGCACGGCGATCCCGCCACCCTAGACCGCGCCCTGAACGGCGCCGAGGCGCTGTTCTGGCTCGCGCCGCCCGACATGGGCAAAACGCTCGAGGCGGCCTATCTCGACTTCACCCGTCCGGCCGCCGACGCGATCCGCCGCCACGGCGTCAAGCGCGTAGTCAGCATCACCGCACTCGGCCGCGGCACCGCCTGGCAGGACAAAGCCGGTCTTGTCACCGCGTCGATGCGGATGGATGACCTCCTGATGGCGAGCGGCGCCGCCTTCCGCGGCCTGGCCATGCCTTCCTTCATGGAGAACACCGCCCGGCAGGCGGGCGTGATGAAGGAGAAGGGCCTGTTCTTCGGCCCTATCGACCCCGACCGGAAGCTGCCGTTCACCGCCACGCGCGACATGGCCACCGTCGCCGCCCGGCTGCTTGCGGACGAGGGCTGGACCGGCCAGCAGGAAACGCCGGTGCTCGGGCCGGAGGACCTGTCCTTCAACGACCAGGCGGCGATCATCTTCGAGGTGACCGGCCGCGAGATACGCTACCAGCAGATCCCGTTCGACCAGTTCAAGCAGCAGTTCCTCGGCCGCGGCGCGAGCGAGTCGTTCTCGCAGGGCTATGTCGACATGTACCGCGCCAAGGACGAGGGCATGGACAATGTGGCCTCGCGCGAGGCGGACCGCCTTGGGTCGACCCGCTTCCGCCAGGTCTGCGAAGACCAGCTCAAGCCCGCGCTGCTGGGCTGAGCGGCCCTGCGATCAGGAGACGGACCATGAAGATGAGCGGCGCCACTGTTCTGGTGACGGGCGGGACGAGCGGCATCGGCCGGGCGCTCGCGGAGGCCTTCCACGACCGCGGCAATCAGGTGATTGTCGCCGGCCGACGCCAAGAGCTGCTCGACGAGGTCGTGGCCGGCGCGCCCGGCATCGTCGGCATGACGCTCGATGTCGCCGACGCCCGCTCCGTCGCCCTGTTTGCCGGGGAACTGGGCGAACGCTTCCCGGAACTCGACGTCCTTCTCGCCAATGCCGGCATCTCTCGGGCCGAGGACGTCGCCGCCGACGACTGGGACACCTCGGCCGCCGACGCCATCGTAGACACCAACATCGTCGGCACGCTGCGGGTGACGGCGGCGGTGCTGCCGCTGCTGAAGCGGCGAGAGCGCGCCACAGTGATGGCGACCACATCGAATCTCGCCTTCATCCCCCGCGCGGACTATCCGACCTACTGCGCCAGCAAGGCCTTCCTGCACTCCTGGCTTCAGTCGCTGCGTCACCAGCTCCGGCGCCTGCCGATCGAGGTGCTCGAACTGGCACCGCCCTACGTGCAGACCGAGCTGACCGGCGCCCACCAGGCCAGCGACCCGCGCGCCATGCCCCTCTCCGCCTACGTCTCCGTGGTCATGCAGATCCTCGAAGCCGGTGACCACCCCGGCGGAGAGGTGCTCGTCGCCGCCGACCACGGCCGGCGCACCGCCGAGCGGGAGGGCCGCTACGACGCGGTGTTCGCGCAGATGAATCCGGCCTGAGGCGCGCGCCATGGCAGATACCCCGCCGCAGACCGCGGCCGGACGGCGCCCCGTTCGCGAGATCTCAGCTTACGAAATTGCAGAGCGAATAGCGGCGGTGTCCCAGTGGAACGGTCTGAGTTCCAGCACGCCGTTCTGATGGATCGTAAACTGTTGCAGAAGCGCCCAGTCTGCGGGTTTGTTCGTCGCTCGCGACGTAGCGTAGACGTGAGAACAACTGAAGAGCGTGTCGCCTTCGCCGAAGATTTCGGAACCGCGCACCTCCAAGGATGACCAGGTGGCCCTGAACAGACGCATCCAGCGTTCCACGCCGCCATGACCCCGCCATTCGCCGCCGTAGGGCAGCGACGCCGGCTCACAGAGGAGGCAGTTCGGATGCAAGGTGGCGGCGACCGGGCCGAAGTCCGGATGCTCGGCCGCCATGTAGTGCGCTTCGGCCTCGTAGAAGCGCTGCAGGACCTGCCGGCTGGATGGGGCGTCAGTCATGGGCGGGCTGCACGATGGCCTGGTATTCCGGGACGTTCCAATAGAAGGGCCTGAACGCGATGATGCGGTCGCCCCTTACAGTCACGACCTGGGCCATGGGCGCATCCAGGAGCTCGCCCGTGCTCCGCGCGCGGGTCACCAGCCGGCAGACGGCGACGACGGTGTCCTCGACGCAGAACAGCTGCCGGTCCTTGACCTCGAGCTGGTCGAAAGCCTCGCTCATCCGGCGAGCCCAATCCTCGTAGCCCGCATGGCCATGGAACTCTCCGCCCCAGGGCAGGTCCGGCGACTGGTGCAAGACGACGTCCGGGTCGAGGGTAGCCGCAAGGGCCTTGAAACTCGCGCCGCCTGCGGCGCCGCCGGCGTTCATGTAGTCGCCCTCGGCCTCGTAGAAGCGTTCGAGGACCGCCACCGGTCCGGGCTCGAAGGCCTTGTCGTCCTGCTCGCCTGCCGAGCCGGCGTCCGCCGTAGTCGGCCCGACATAGTCGACCCGTAGAGGCACGAACACCTTCATCTCGCGCGGCGCGCGCAGCAGGT
Source organism: uncultured Caulobacteraceae bacterium (assembly GCA_964247465.1). GTDB lineage: Bacteria > Pseudomonadota > Alphaproteobacteria > Caulobacterales > Caulobacteraceae > CAHJWH01. Next base: position 5,005 of record CAXTUT010000066.1, read on the forward strand.
CGGGCAGCCGCGCCTCGTAGCGGGCGCGGTATGGCCTGTTCATCTGGACGGAGAAGAAGTCCTCCCGGTCCCGCCAGGTCTCGTGCAGCATGAACAGGCCCGGGTCTTCGGCGCTTCTGTGCAGCACCGTGTTCACGAAGGTTGGCTCGTGGCGCATTTCGTCGTTCACCGCGTTGACGAGGGCGAGGTACTCGTCCTCGCAGCCCGGCTTGATCGGCACTGTGGCCAGGAGCACGAACTGGTCGTCGCTCATGTCGGATGCTCCCTTACGCCTGGACCTCGCCGCCGTCCGGGTCGGCTCGATAGGTGGCTGTCCCGCCGGTGCGGAAGGTGGAGGCCGTGCCGAAGGTGTCCTCCATGAACTGCATGTAGGTGACCTTGCCGCCCTGGACCTTGGCCAGGATGGAGAAGGGCGAAGTGACGGCCCGGCCGACCGTTGTGGAGCGGTAGGTGAAACGGCCGAACACCGCCACGTTCTCGCCGGCCTCGAAGATCTCTTCGATCTTGAACCCCTCGTTCTTCCAGTACCGCCCGACCCGGGAATAGGTGCTCACGACGGCCTCGGGCCCCGTCTGGGTGCCCGCCCAGGGCATCAGCCTCTTCAGCTCGGGGTTGTCATAGTTGAGCGAAACGTAGGTGGCGTCCGGCGCGACCAGCTCCTTGATCGAGGCGAGATCGGTTGGATTGTCCAGGATGGCCTTGACGATGTCGACGTTGGAAGACGGCATGAGCATGTATCCTTTGGTAATTGGGAAGATTGTGCAGGTCTGCGTCAGACTTGCACGGCGTGCGCCCCGACCAGCCCAGGGCTCAGCGCGATGTGCTTGTATTCGAGGAAGTCGTCCAAGACGGCCAAGCCTCGCATACGGCCCTGGCCGCTCTGTTTGAAACCGCCCTCCTCGAACTGGTCGTGAAGCACCGCCCAGTCGTTGATCCAGATCGACCCCGCCTCCACCTCGCGCGCAACCCGTAGAGGACGATCGATGTCGCGCGACCAGATGCTGGCGCTGAGACCGTATTGGGTGGCGTTGGCGAGTTCGATCGCTTGGGCCTCGTCGTCGAACCGCTGCATCGTCAGCACTGGTCCGAACACTTCCTGCTGGACGATCTCCATGTCGGAGCGATCCACCTCCAGGAGCGTAGGACGGTAGAAGGCGCCGCGCGCCAGCGGACCGTCCGTCGCCGGGCCGCCGCGCACCACGGCTTGCGCGCCTTCCGCGATCGCCGCCTCGACCATCTTGTCGACGCGCTCGACGTTCGGGCGGTCGATCAAAGGTCCCATCTCGGCCTGCGGGTCGGACGCCGGCCCGACCCGCACTTCCTGCAGCCGCTCAGCAACGGCGGCGCGCAGGCGGTCGGCGACGCCGGCCTGGGCCAGCAGGCGGCTCCCGGTCATGCAGAACTGGCCGGAGAAGACGGTGAGCGCCTGAACGATCTTGGGCGCGGCCGCCTCCACGTCGGCGTCGTCGAAGACGAGGATCGGCGTCTTGCCGCCAAGCTCCAGGCCAAGGCGCTTGATGTGGGGTGCGGCGTTGGCGGAGATGGTGCGGCCGGTCTGGGTGCTGCCGGTGAAGCTGATCACCGGAACGTCCGGCGATCTCACCAGCGTGTCGCCCGCCTCAAGGCCACCGGTGAAAACGTTCACCACACCTTGCGGCAGCTCCGGTGTCTGCGAGATGATCTCGGCGATCAGGGCGTTCACCTGGGCCGTCTGGCGCGGCAGCATCACCGCCGCGGTGCAGCCGGCCGCCAGCGCCGGCGCGAGCGAACGGATCACCAGCGCCACCGGCGAGTTCCACGGCGCGATGATCCCGGCCACGCCGACCGGCTGACGGATCACCAGCGACAGGCCGCCCGGCTTGATCTCGGCGGCGCGTCCGTAGTCGGTCAGGGCCAAGGCGGCGTTGAAGCGCAGCGTCTCGGGCACGATCCCGGTCTCGAAGCGGCCGTGGGCGTGAACCTTGCCGTTCTCGCGGCCGAGCAGCCGCACCAGCTCCTCCCCGCGTTCGGCGAACCGGTCCGCCATGGCGTTCAGGACGCGAGCGCGCAGCGCACGGTCGTCCTTCCATCCGGACCGCCGAAAAGCGTGCTTGGCCGCGCTGATCGCCTGCCCGGCGATGCTTTGGTCAGCCTCGAAGTAGGCGCCGATCACTTCGCCTGTCGCGGGATCTATGCTCTCGCCGCGATCTCCGCCGATGATCCACTCGCCACCGATCCAGTGTCGGGCTTGGAGTCGGTCTCCTCCGGTCTGGGCCATGTCTACCTCCAGAGTTGTGACGGGCGATGCCGCAGGCGAGACACCCTCAGCGCTACACTCACATATGGACTGACCGGTCCTGATTAAAGCCTCTGACGCCAGTTCTTGGAAACTGTGCGCCTACGTTCGGGTTGGCAGGCAGGCGCAAGCTTCCGATATGGCGAGCTGCACAGCAGGGTTTTGAAATGGCGCGAACGGGCCGCCCTCGCGGCTTCGACCGAACGGAGGCGCTCGACGCGGCGATGCGCCTCTTCTGGGAGCACGGCTACGAGGCCACGTCCTTGACCCAGCTCAAGACGGCCATGGGCGGCCTCTCCTCCGCCAGCTTCTATGCCGCCTTCACGTCCAAGGAGGCGCTGTTCCGCGAGGCCGTTCACCGTTACCTCGGAACCCATGGCCAAGCGGTGGCCAGCCTCCGGGATCGGACCGTCACCGCACGCGACGCGGTGGAGCGCGCGTTGCGCGGGTCGGCCCGCATGCAATCGGATCCTTTGCACCCGCTGGGGTGCCTGGTCGTCATGTCGACACTGACCTCGGCTCCGCAGAACAGCCACCTGCAGGCATTACTCGCCACGGAGCGCGAGGCCAACCGAGCCGCGTTCGCCGGCCTGATCCGCCGCGCGGTTGCGGACGGCGAGCTCAGCGACCAAACCGACACGGAAGGCTTTGCGACGCTGTTGGACGGCTATCTCGTAGGCCTCTCCGTTCAGGCTCGCGACGGTGTGCCGGTGGAGCGGCTCGAAGCCGCCGTGACGCAGCTGATGGCCATGTGGGACGCCCTGGCTCCGCGACCCCGCACCCGGCGATCCGGATCGGCGCCTGGTGCGTCATCGGAAGGCGACGCCCGCTGATAGCGCGTCCGCGGGGTAGGCGACGTTCTTGACAAGGCGATCCAGAACTCTAACTAGTTACCCGACGGCTTCGCGCTGATCGGCTGCGACCTGGCGAGGCCCGGTCGTCGGAACCACGCGTGCAGCTCAGACCTAAACGCCCGCAAGGAGATCAAGCATGCCCAAGCAGACAATCCGCGGGATCGATCACATCGGCGTCTTCGTGCCCAACATCGAGGAAGGAAAGACGTTCTTCATCGAGGCGTTCGGCGCCCAATTGATCTATCAGTCGCTCTATCCGGACCAGCCGCCCGAGGAGGGCGAGGACCTCGTCCACAATACCGGCATCGCACCTGGCTCGGTGATGCGGGCCCAGTGTCTGCTGAAGCTGGGAAAGGGACCGGACGTGGAAATGTTCGAGATGCATGCACCGGGCCAGAGCGCAACGACAGGCAGGAGCGACCTCGGGCTGAACCATTTCGCCATGTACGTGGACGATCCACAGGCGGCGATCGAACGGTTCGAGAAGGCCGGCGGCCGGATGTTCTCCGGCCCGAACGAGATCCTGTTCAAGACCGAGCAGGGCGACGGCAACACCTTCTGCTACGGCGTGACGCCCTGGGGCATGAACATCGAGTTCATCTCCTACCCCGGCGAGATGGGCTACGAGAAAGACACGCCACTTCGCCGTTGGAGCCGCGGCGGCTGATGGGACTGATGGCGCTCGGCCGGCTCACGGCAAGGCCTAGACCTTCCGGAGTTTGACAATGAACGGCAACCACATGCGGCGGGGCTTCGCCGCCGGCGCCGGCGTGCGCCTCCACTACGTGGAAGCGGGCCCGGAGGATGGAGCTCTGGTGATCCTCCTGCCCGGCTGGCCGCAGACCGCCTATGTCTGGCGGCATGTGCAGCCGAGGCTGGCCGAGGCGGGGCGCCGCGCCATCGCCTTTGACCTGCCGGGGCAGGGGGAGAGCGGTTTCATGCCCGAGGGCGTCGCCGCCTCGGCCGAGGCGGTCGCTGAGGTCGTGCTCGACGCCATGCGTTCCCTCGGAATCGAGAGCGCCGACGTGGTCGCCCACGACGTGGGCGGCTGGGTGGCCTTCTCGCTGGCCTCGCGCCATCCCGAGGCCGTGCGCCGCTTGGCGCTTATGGAGACCCAACTCCTCGGCATCTCGCCGTCGCCCGAGGTCGCAAACGCGCCTCGAGCCTTCCAGTACTTCTTCAACTACGTGCCTGGCCTGGGCGAGATGCTCACCCGAGGGCATGAGCGCGAGTTCCTCGCCTTCCTGTTCAAACACAAATCTCTAAAGAAGGACGCGATCGGGCCGGCGGACTTGGACGAGTACGTCAAGACCTACGCCGACCCCCGCAGAATGACGGCCGGCTTTGAATACTATCGGGCTGTGCCGGAGAACATCCAAGCGCATGGCGGGGCCGCCCCGCTGCGGATGCCGGTATTGGCGCTCGGCGGTGAAGGCGGGGTGGGCCTATCGCTGCACGACGCACTGCAGACGCACTGCCCCGACCTCCAGGGTGGGCAGATCGACGGGGCCGGGCACTACCTGCCCGAGGAAGCCCCGGACGAGGTGTCCAGGCGCGTCCTGGAGTTCTTTTCGCCTTCGACTTGAGGCGACGGGGCCGGGCAGGGGCTCGAACGTGCAACGCGCGCCCGCTTTACGGCTTGAAGTGGAGGCTGCAGGGGCTCGGTCGGCGTGGCGGAGCGCGCTGGAAGCCTTACGGGGTCCGGGGTACGCGATGGCTCGTCCGCGGGAGTTTGAAGTCGACGACGCCGTCGAGGCGGCGATGCGGCTGTTCTGGAGCCGTGGTTACCAGAAGACGTCCATGAGCGACATCGAGCGCGCGCTGAAGATCGGTCGCGCCAGCGTCTACGCCGCCTTTACCGACAAGCAGGTCCTGTTTCTGCGCGCCCTGGAGCGCTACCGCGAGCGCCAAACCCTGCCCTGCCTTTCCATCCTTGAAGATGACCTGCCGCCGCTGGACGCTCTGGGCGAGCTTCTCGACTGCTTGGCGGTTCGCTACGCCGATCCCGCAACGCCTCTGGGCTGTCTCGTTGTGCTCAACACGGGCCATGTGGGCGACGAGGCGCCGGAAGCCAGGACGGCGCTCGCCGCCTCGGTAAGCCACGGCGAGGCCATGATCCGCCGCACGTTGGACAGGGCCGTTCAGCAGGGCGACCTGCGCGCGGACGCCGATACCGCCGCCCTGGCCCGCTTCCTGGCGGCGACCACACAGGGCATGGCCACCATGGCGCGC
>CAXTUT010000067.1:0-10115 GCA_964247465.1 uncultured Caulobacteraceae bacterium
GCGATGGGTCGCCGGCGCATGTGCGCGTCGCCGTCCAGGATGACCTCGCCCTCCACCAGCGCGGCGGCGGCGGTCAGGAAGCGGGTGGCGGTGCCGGCGTTGCCCAGGGCGAGGGGACCTGCGGGCGCCCTGAGCCGGCCCTCGCCGGCGACCTGGAAGCTCGTGGCGTCAGGCTCCTCGACCGACACGCCCATGGTCCGCAGCGCCTGCGCCATGTGCGCGGTGTCCTCGCTCTTCAGCGCGCCGGTGAGCCGGCTGCGGCCGCGTGCGAGGCCTGCGAGCAGCAGCGCCCGGTTGGTGATGGACTTGGAGCCTGGAAGGCGCACCGCGCCGGCCAGGGGGCGTCCCCGCGGATGGATGCGCAGCGCGCCGCTCACCGCCCCAGGGTCTCGAACAGCGTGCGCAGCGCCGCCACGGTGGCGAGCGGCTGGTCCAGGAAGACGTGGTGGGCCGCGTCCGGGATGGCGGCGTAGATCGCATCCGGCGCGATGGCGCGGGTGTGGGCCAGGTTGTCCGGCCGCACGATGGCGGACCGTTCGCCGTACATCAGCGCGACGGGGCAGCGCGCCGCCCGCAACGCCGCCTCGGCCTTGGACTGCTCAGCCCCGCCGATCTTGGGAAAGAAGAAGGGGTCGAAGCGCCAGGTCCACCCCGGTTCCACGCCCTCGCCGCCCACTTCGACCAGCGACTGACGCGCGATGTAGTCGAGGATAAAGGCGTTGTCGCAGGTCTGGTAGGGCATCAGCCGGAAGCGCGCCAGCGCGGCGTTCAGGCTCGGATAGGCGCGGTGCGCCTTGGGTTCGCGACCGCGCTCGCGCGGCGGCTGCTGGACCCACAGCGCCGCGTCCAGGATCACGCCTGCGGACGGCGCGAGCTGGGGGTCCGCCATGGCGTGGATCAGCGGCCGGCTGCCGAAGGAGTGGGCGACGAACACGGGGCGACCGATCTCGCACAGCCCCGCCGCGTGCGCCACCGCGTCCATCTCCCGGGCGAACTGTCCCACGTCGTAGCGGTCGCGCCAGCTGGAGCGGCCGGCCCCGGACATGGACAGGGCCGCCACCCGGTAGGCGCCGGAGAAGAACGGCGCGATGTGGGCCCACCAGTCGGCGTTGGCCATGCCGCCGTGCAGCAGCAGCAGGCCCGGCCGTCCGCGCTCGCCCCAGGCCAGCGTCTCGATGTCGGCGCCCTCCACCGACACGACGCTGCGCTCGGGCGTCTCCGCGATGGCGGTCTCATACCAGGCGGGCGCCGGCGGCCGCTCGCCGTGGAAGCCGGCCAGGGGCGCGCGTAGCCGCTCGTCGAGGTCCAGCACGGCGTCGGACATGGGGCGCGCTCCTGCGGCGGCGATCCGCCCTGGACGTCCGGCTAGCGTCCGCCGCCCGGAAGGGCAACGGCCAAGGCGCTATGAGTAGCGCGCGTCAGTCGCCGGTGAAGCGCGGGGAGCGCTTCTGCACGAAGGCGTCCACCGCCTCGCGATGATCGGCGGTCTCGTGCGCCAGCGCCTGGAAGGCGGCCGACAGCTCCAGCGTCTGGGCGAGGGTCGCGGTCTGGGCCTCGCGCAGCAGCCGCTTGCTGAGCCGCACCGCGCGCGGCGGGTTCGCTGCGATCCGAGCCGCCAGCCTGCGCGCCTCGTCCATCAGCGCCTCCCGCGGCACGACGCCGTTGACCAGGCCCATGGCGAGGGCGTCGGCGGCGCACACGCGGTCGCCGGTCAGGATCATCTCGGCCGCGCGCGAGTATCCCACCACCCGCTGCAGGATCCAGGCGCCGCCGTCGCCCGGCGTGATCCCGACCTTGACGAAGCTGGAGGCGAACTGCGCGTCTTCGGCGGCGATGCGGAGGTCGCAAAAGGCGGCGAGGTCGCAGCCGAGCCCCACCGCATGGCCCTGGACCGCCGCGATGGTGGCGACCTCGATCTCGGCGAAGGCGAGGGCGATCTGGGCCACGCCGCGTTTGTAGTTGTCGCGGGTGTCGGCGGGGGTGGCGAGCGGGCCGATGCCGTTGCGCTCGCGAATGCCGCGCAGGTCGCCGCCGGAGCAGAAACCCTCGCCCTCGGCCGCCAGGATCAGCACGCTGACCGACGGATCGGCGTCGGCGCGCCTGAGCGCGGCGACCAGGGCCTCGCAGTCCGCGCGGTCGGCGATGGCGTTGCGCGTCTGCGGACGGCTGAGCGTGAGGGTGGCGACGCGGCCTTCCACGGCGTAGGCGACGAAGGGCGGGGTCATGGCGTCCTCGGGTGCAGCAAGCGCCCGCTCAGCGGGCGATCGCGCCGCCGCTTAGCCCCGGCTGGACCGGCCGTATCCCGGCGTAGGCGTTCGCCGCCGCCAGCGAGGGCGTCCAGCCGCCGCGCTTCAGGTCCGCAGCGATGGTCAAAGGCGCCGTCCCGCCGGCCAGCCTCGCGCGGTAGACCTGCACGCTCTCCATCACGCGCATGACGTAGTCGCGCGTCTCCGAGAAGGGGATGCATTCGATGAAGTCCGCTGCGTCGGCGTTTCCTCCCCGAGGGTCACCGCAGGTCGTGACCCACTTGGGTGGCCGCCCAGGTCCAGCGTTGTACGCCGCTGCTGCAAGAACGTAGGAGCCGTCAAAATCTCGAGTGATCTGGCCCAGATAAGCTGACCCTAGGCGCATGTTGTAGTCGGGGTCGCTCAATCGATCCAAAGAGTAGGATAAGCCCTGCTGGCGAGCCACTTCTGCAGCTGTGGCTGGCTCGAGCTGCATCATGCCCCGCGCGCCGGATGGATTGCGCGCCAGTGGGTCGAAGCTCGACTCCTGGCGGGTGATGGCGAACACGAAGGCCGGCTCCGCCAGGCCGTAGCCCACCGGCGCGGTGCGCAGGGGATAGCCGCGCTGGGGCAGATACAGCCCCCGCGTCGCCGCCGCCCTCACCACGCGCATCGACAGCGACTGGTCGCCGTACATGCGCGTCAGGTCGACCAGCAGCGCCAGCTGCACCGCGCTGGTGGTGTCCTCCTCGGCCGCCATGGCGAAGGAGGCCAGCAGCTGGTGGTCGCCGGCGTCGCCCAGCATCCGCGCGGCGCGGATCACGTCGCGGCTTTCGAAGCGCGTGCGGTCGGCGGGGGTGGGGATCGGATCGGTCCCGAGCTCCAGCCGCGCCTGGCCGATGCGCGCCGCCGACAGCTGGCCATAGAAGGTGGTGTAGTATTTGGAGCCTTCGCCCCAATAGAGGTTGGCGTCCAGGGCGTCGCCCTTGGCCGCCGCCGCCCGGCCGCGCCAGTAGTAGGCCCGGCTGGTGGTGATCGAGGTCGATGCGCCGGCCTGCAGCCGGGCGAAGTGGCGCTCGGCGAGGTCGGCGTCCTTCAGCTTGGTCAGGGCGATCCAGCCGGCGAAGAACTGCGCCTCGTTGGCGTCCTGGCCGGGCTGCAGCGCGCTGTCGTCCGCGGCGGCGTAGGCGCCGCGGTAATCCAGGCTCTGCAGGGCGGCGAACATCAGGGCGCGCCGCTCCGCCCAGATGGCCTTTGTCACCTCCGGCTGTTCGGGAATGGAGGTCGGGAAGCTGCGCACCAGCCCAGACGCGATCATCTCCAGATTGTGCTTGCGATAGTAGTGGGCCCTGTCGAACGCCAGCCCCGGATCGGTCTGCAGGCTGGCTGGGACCTGACCCAGCAGCAGCGGCGCGTCGGCGCGCTCAGACCGGAACGCCATGCGCGCTTCGGCGAGCGCCCGCTGGTCCGGCGTGACCAGCGCCATCATCTGGCGGGCCGACGACGTCTCGCTGGTGTAGAGCAGCATCTCCAGCCGCGCGGCGTTGTCGTCGGGCGTCAGGTCCGCGCTGAAGCGCGCCAGGATGCGGCCCTGCAGCTCCGCGTCGAAGGCGCGGTTGCGCCAGGCGTGCCGGACCACCGAGGCGGCGTCCGCCGTGCGTCCCGCCGCCTGATAGGCGGAAGCCAGCGCGATCACGCCCTGCGGCGTCTCAGGGTCGCGGCCCTGGAACAGGGCGATCACCTGGTTTGGCGGGACGGCCGCGGAGTCCAGCGCCTTCTCCAGCGCGGCGCGCAGGCGCGAGGGCCGGGGCCAGCCGCCGAGCTCGCGCATGGCGGACACCAGCGTGTAGTAGTCGAGCTCGGTACCTGCGGAGTCCACCATGGCCCAGGTCACAAGCCGCTTGGCGGTCGTATCGGCGATCTGCGCCTGCAGGCCCTGGGCGGTGAGCGTGTCGCCGCGCCGCGCGGCCAGCAGGGCGCTGCGCAGGAGCGCGGCGTCGGCCGGCGAAAGGGAACTGGAGAGCGCCGCGTACGGCACGGGCGCGACGATGGGCGCAGGCGGCAGAACGGGCTGGGTCGCCGGCGCGTCCATGGATTGCGCGAAGGCGCCGCTGCATACCCCGGCCAGCAGGGCGCCGAGCACAGCCTTCCGGCCGAGGCGGACCGGAGCTGGCGATGGCGGCGAGGCGAGGTTGCGGGGGGACGCCGACATGGGCACCTCCTTACACGAGACTGCGGGATCAGTCCTGCGCGAGACCGCTGTTGCGGGCAAGCGCCAGGGGCGGATACTCTCGGGACGACATTGTCCCACCGTTAATCATACGCTCAAAGGCGTGGTTTCTCGGCGGGCCGCCTGCCGGAAAGTCTCAGGAACACCGTTTTCATGCCTCAGCCGCTGTTCAAGGGCGTCGTCACCGCCCTGGTCACCCCGTTTCGCGACGGTGAGGTGGACGAGGCCGCCTTCGTGCGCCTGGTGGAGCGGCAGGTCGACGCTGGGGTGCACGGCGTCGCCCCGGTCGGCACCACGGGCGAGACGGCGACGCTGTCCCACGACGAGCATCGCCGAGTGGTGGAGCTGTGCGTCGCCACCGCCGCCGGCCGCGTACCGGTGATCGCTGGCTGCGGCTCCAACTGCACCGCCGAGACGATCGAGCTGGCGCGCCATGCCAAGACGGTGGGCGCGGACGCGGCGCTGGTGGTCACGCCCTACTACAACCGGCCGAGCCAGGAGGGGCTGTACGCCCACTACGCGGCGCTGAACGAGGCCGTACAGCTGCCGGTGCTGGTCTACAACGTGCCGAGCCGCACGGCGGGCGACATCTCCAATGAGACCGTGGCGCGGCTGGCCAAGCTGCCCAACATCGTAGGCGTGAAGGACGCCACGGGCGATCTGGCCCGCGCCAGCCTGATGCGGCTGATGTGCGGCGAGGACTTCGTCATGCTGTCCGGCGACGATCCGACCGCGCTCGGCTACATCGCCCACGGCGGCCATGGCTGCATCTCCGTCACCTCCAACGTCGCGCCGCAGGCCTGCGTCGCGGGACTGGAGGCGGCGATGGCGGGCGACTTCGCCACGGCGCTGTCGTGGCAGGACAGGCTGGTGCGGCTGCACCGTGCGCTGTTCGCCGACGCCTCGCCCGCCCCGACCAAGTTCGCGCTGAGCGAGCTCGGCCTCTGCGCCGACGACGTGCGCCTGCCCATCACGCCCTGCGCCGAGCCCGCGCGGGCCGTGGTGCGCCAGGCCATGGCGGAGGCGGGGGTGCGGTGACCAAGCCTGCGCCCTCCACCCAGAAGCTGATCGCGGAGAACCGCCGCGCCCGCTACGACTACTTCATCGAGGAGACGCTGGAGGCGGGCCTCTCGCTCACCGGCTCGGAGGTCAAGTCGCTGCGGCTCGGGCGCGCCAACGTGGCGGAGTCCTACGCCGCGGTGGAGGGGCGCGAGCTTGTGCTCGTCAACGCCTACATCCCCGAATACGCCGCCGCCTCGCGCTTCAACCACGAGCCGCGGCGCCCCCGCAAGCTGCTGATGCACCGCCGCCAGATCGACCGGCTGCTGGGCTCGGTGAACCGGGAAGGGCGCACGCTCATCCCCATGCGGCTCTATTGGAACGACAAGGGGCTCGCCAAGCTCGAGCTCGCCGTCGCCAAGGGCAAGAAGACCCACGACAAGCGCGAGGCGGAGGCCGACCGCGACTGGCAGCGCGACAAGGCCCGGCTCATGCGCGACAAGGGCTGAGGCGACGATCAAGAGTTGAGATGGAGCAAGGCGCGTGTACACACAGGGTCAGCTCGACAGCCTTTGCGGCGTATATGCAGTCGTAAACAGCATAAAGTCGATGGGCGATCATCGGTCGATCAGACTGACCCGTCACGACTGCAAAGACCTTTTTGGTCAGATATGCGAGGCGCTTGCTGAAAATGGTAAGTTAAGTGACGCCTTAACCAACGGGGCTACGATCCGCACCTTTCAACGTATGGTGCGAACAGGCCATGCGTGGCTGGAAGCTCACGCGGGATTGACGCTCAGGAGTACTCGAGCATTTCCTTCCGCGTCTATTTCTCTATCAGAATACTGGTCGCGACTCCTTCAGCATGCCGAGGCATACGGTCCTGGATCAGTCCTTATCGGCATGGGTGGCAAGCATGAACATTGGACTTGCCTTCGCTCTATCAAGGCGACGAGATTGAGCTTAGTTGACTCGGATAATATCAAGATTATTGCCCGCGAAAGATGCACAGTGGCTTCTCCCACCAAACCTCGCCATCACAGACTCGCTCCCACGCAGACGCTATTGATCTCAGCCTGAGGGGTTGCTCTTCAGCACCGCCTCCGCCGCCGCCACCCCCGTCTCATAGGCGCCGTGAGCGGTGGAGAAGGCGTGGGGAGAGCAGGCCTCGCCCGCGAAGAAGATGCGGTCCTCCACCGGGTAGCGCAGGACGGCGCGGGCGTCGGCTTGGCCCGGGCGGGCGTGGGAGTAGGCGCCGCCGATGTAGGGGCCGGCGGCCCAGCGGCTTTCCGCCAGCGGCCGGAGCCTGTCCCGCAGGTCCGAGCCGAACAGCCCCACCGCCGGCCCGCCCCCCCCCCCCCCCCCGTTCGGGGGGCGCCCCCGGCGCACTCGGGGCGGGCCCCTTCGCCCTCCAGCGCCCGGGCGACGTCGCCGCCGAAGAAGCCCTCGATCATGGCCCGGCCGAAGGGGCGCAGCGTATAGCTGCCCGTGTCGGCCGTGTCGGTGCGGCCGGTGACCATGACCTCGACGGGCAGGGCGTCGGGCGTCTCCAGGCGCAGGAAGCACTTGTCCACGTGGCCGAGCGGCAGGGCGTCGGCGGCGGCGGCCACCTCCGGCAGCGGCGGGTCGAAGGCGAGCCGGCCCCCGGCCAAGACGGCGGTGGGCACGGTCACCACCGCCCGGCGCGCCTGCACCTCGCCCGCGGGGCCGAGCAGGCGCAGGACGGGGCCGGAGCGGTCGATGCGGTGGACGGGCGCATCATAGGCCACCGGTAGGGCGGCCGCGACCTCCGCCACCAGGGCGCCGTAGCCGCGCGGCAGCCGCCAGTTCTCGTCGGTGGGCTGGTAGGCGGCGTAGTCGTGGACGGAGATATCGCGGAAGCCCACGCCGTTGTAAGCGCCGGAGAAGGCGTCCAGCATGTCGCGGTAAGGCTCCAGTTCCGCGTCGAACAGCTCGGCGGCGGGGCGGTCGGGCTCGGCGGCGGCGGCGGCGAGCCGGGCCTCGAACCGCTCCAGGGCGTCGGCGAAGGCCTGCGCATCCGCCGCCGACCCGTTGACGCCGGTCAGCCGCCGCTCCCAGGCCGGACGCGAGCGGTCGATCTTGTAGCCGTGCTCCTCCGCCAGCGCCGTCCAGGGGTTGCAGTCGGCGGAGTGCAGCCAGCCGCAGCCGAGGTCGATCGCGGCGCCCGACCGTCCGGTCAGCGTATGCGCCCGCCCGCCAGGCCGGTCCTTGGCCTCCAGCACGATTAGCGCCGCGCCGCCCTGGGCCAGCCGCCGCGCCGCGCCGATCCCAGCCGCGCCAGCGCCCACCACGGCCACGTCGAACACGCCGTCCGACGGCGTCTCGATGGGGCGGGAACCCGGGGCGGACTGGAACATTACGGAAACATCATTCCACTTCAGACCAGGGCGTCATGGCCGATCCCCACACCGACCACAATCCCAAGTCCGAGCCCGATCCCGGCTCCAACACCCAGAAGGACCCGAGCGACTGGACGACCGGAGGCGAGCCGATGACCGGCGCTCAGGCATCCTATCTCAAGACCCTTTCCGAACAGGCCCACGAACCCGACGCCTTCGCCGAGGACCTGACCAAGGCCGACGCCTCCAAGCGCATCGACGCCCTGCGCGAGAAGGTCGGACTGGCGGGGCGTTGAGAGCGGTTTCGAGCCGCAGTCATCCGGTGAAAGCCGGGACGCAGATCATGGGCGTTGGCGTGGTGGGCAGGGGGTGACTCTCGCCAAGGCCGCAGCGCGTACGATCTGGGCGCCGGCTTTCGCCGGGATGAGCGGGAAGGCCTTGAAAGCGTTTCCTGCGACGCCCGCGCGCCGCGCCACCCGGGCTCAGCGCGTCGCCGCTCCCATCCGCTCAGCGCCTTGCGCCACGGTGACGACCTCGAAGCCGCCGGCCACAGCCTCGCCCACCAGCCGCTCCAGAGCGGCCTCGGTGCATCCGTAAGGGGGCAGGGCGGCTTCTACTCCGTGTGTGAACAGGATGAGCCAGGCCGATCGAGCCTTGGCGCGGGCCATCCAGTGGCGAGCGCGGTCCTCGCCGTCCCCACCTTCAATGCCCACCGCCGGCGCCTGGGCCAGGTCGGCGCCCTCTTCGATCAGGCCGGGGTGCAGCGCGCGCGCCAGCGCGAAGCGGTCCGCCACTACGGACTTGGCGCGAGGGCCGACGTCGCCGAACGGATAGGCGAAGCTGCGCGCCGGCGCGATCCTCCAGGCGTCGAAGGTCTCCGCGTTGCGCGCCAGGTCTGCATTAGCGCTCGAGGCGTCGGCGCGGCCGCAGTCCAGGTGCGAGAAGGTGTGGCAGCCGATCTCGTGGCCGGCCGCCTGCACGCGCAGCACGTCCTCCCGGTCGCCGAGCCGTCCGACGAAGCTCCTCTCACCGGCCGTCCCGGCGCAGACGAAGTAGGTTCCGCGGACGCCGTATCGCTCCAGCACCTCGGCCCCGGCGACGAAGGCGCTTTTCGGCGCATCGTCGAAGGCGAAGGAGATCATGGGGCGGCCCGGACGGGTCGTGGCGCGCCGGCGGTGCTGCAGCCGCACGAGGCGACGGCGGAGCTTGCCCCTCAGCGACGGATCGGCGTGGTAGGGCTCCGCATCCATCAGACGACCTCCGCATACAGGGCGGCGCGGTAGAGCTTGGCCGCGGCCACCCGCACGCCCAGCGGCGCCCGTTCCGCCAGGGCCAGCCGCTTCAATCCGGGGCGCCAGAGCTTGCGGCCGGGCGCGGCCTTCAAGGCCTTCGCCAGGCGATAGCTGGGGAAGCGCCGCGTGACGTCGGGATGGCGGGCCAGCATGCGGCCGAAGTTGGCCGGCGACTGCTCGTATTTGGCCAAAAGGCTGGACGCTGTGTCCAGGCCGAGGTGGGTGGCCTGGTTGTCGACGTGGACGACGCCATAGCGGGCGGCCACGCGCACGCCCCATTCGGTGTCCTCCCAGCCCCAGCCCGTGAAGCTCTCGTCGAACTGTTCGGCTGCGAACACGTCGCGGCGCACCAGCAGGTTGGAAGTCCAGACGTACTTCTCCGGCATCCGGGCGCGCTCGACGGCGGGCAGGCAGTCGGCGCGCGCGGCGAGCGCCCGGTGGAGCGCGTGGTCCGCCCGGTGCGGACACTGCAGCACCGAAAAGCCGCCCACCGCGACGGCGGGGTCGCGCGCCTGGACGAGCGCGATGTAGGCCGCCAGGAAGTCCGGCGTGTCCGGCAGCATGTCGCTGTCCAGGAACAGCAGGTGGCGGCCCCGGCTCTGTTCGACCAGCTGGTTGCGCCCGATCGCCCGCCCGGCGTTGGCGGCGAGCTGGACCAGCCGGGTCGGCAGTCGCAGGGCGCCGATCGCCTCCGCCACCCCGGCCGACAGGCCGGCGTCGCCGCCGGCGTCGTCCAGCAGCACCAGTTCCACCGCGCCATCGAGCGCCTGCGCCTCCCTGTCCAGCGCCAGGAGCAAGGGGCGCGGATCGTCGCGGAAGAAGGGGGTGAGCACGGACAGGCTCGGCCGGCCCTGCGCCCAGCCTGCGTTGTCCAGCACGCGAGACCTCGGCACAGCCGTCATGCCGCAAGGCCGCGGGCGTGGCCTCGGACCCGCAGGGCGCCGAGGGCGCGCGCGGCGTGCTCGCGGGCCTGTCCGGCGTCGAGCGCCAGGGCGGCGAGGGCGTAGAC
>CAXTUT010000068.1:0-9946 GCA_964247465.1 uncultured Caulobacteraceae bacterium
GCGCAGGGAGCCGGCGGCGACGATCAAGCCGGCATGGCCGGCATGCCCATGACGTCGCCTGACCAGACATCGGCGCCGGAGCCGCCGGCGCCGGCCGTGCCTCACGACGGCCGCTACACGCCGGTGCGCACGCTCAACGGCTGGACGCTGCCCTGGCGGATGAACGGCGGGGTGAAGGAGTTCCACCTGGTGGCCGAGGAGATCCAGCACACCTTCGGCCCCGGCACGACCGCGACCTGCTGGGGCTACAACGGCTCCACCCCCGGCCCGACGATCGAGGTGGTGGAGGGCGACCGGGTGCGCATCTTCGTCACCAACCGGCTGGGCGAGCCCACCACCGTGCACTGGCACGGCATCGCTGTCCCCAACGGCATGGACGGCGTGGGCGGCGTCACCCAGCCGCACATCGAGCCGGGCGAGACCTACGTCTACGAGTTCACGCTGCGCCAGCACGGCACGCATATGTACCATCCCCACGCCGACGAGATGACCCAGATGGCGTACGGCATGATGGGTCTGTTCATCATCCACCCCAAGGGCGGCGAGGCGGTCAAGGTCGACCGCGACTTCGCCTTCCTCCTGCACAATTGGGCGCTCCATCCCGGAACCTGGCGGCCTGACCCCGCGGTCATGGTCGACTTCGACCTTTGGACCTTCAACTCCAAAGTGTTCCCGGCCATCGAGCCGCTAGTCGCCCGCACGGGAGAGCGGGTGCGCGTCCGCATGGGCAACCTGTCCATGTGGAACCATCCCGTCCACCTGCACGGCGGCGACTTCCAGGTGACCGGCTCGGATGGCGGCCGCTGGCCTCAGGCCCAGTGGCGGCGCGAAGTGTCCGAACTCGTCAGCGTCGGCCAGATGCGCGACATCGAGTTCACAGCCGTTCCCGGCGACTGGGCCTTCCACTGCCACATGGCCCACCACACCATGAACGCCATGGGCCACGTCATCCCCAATCCGACCGGGGTGGACCAGAGCGGAGTGGAAGCGCGCGTGCGCCAGATCCTGCCCGGTTTCACGCCCATGGCGCGCGAGGGGATGGCGGCGCACCAGAACCCCGCCGACGGCGGCCATCGGGGACCGGTCAACACCATGGCGATGACGCTCGGCCATGGCCCCTTCGGCAATATCGAGATGGGCGGCATGTTCACCCTGGTGAAGGTGCGCGACGACATCGCGCCCGGCGACTACGGCGACCCGGGCTGGTACGCCCACCCCGCCGGCGCCGTCGCCGCCAAGGTCAGCGCAGATCCCGACTTCGGAGCGCCGCCGCGCCGCGCCGTGTCATAGCTCGAACCCGCGTCCGTTCTGGATCAGCCCGGCTTTCAAGGGATGGAGCGCAGCCATGGAGACGCGCCGGTCGCGCTGTGAACTCGCCCCTTACGACGCTGGCCCTGGACGACTATGATGGCGCGGTCATGAGGGACCAGCGAATGGGGCGTTCTTGCGTGGCGGCTCGCAGCCTTTGCGCTGCGGCGGCCCTGTTCCTTATCGCGTTCGCGCCGCTCCATGCAGCTGCGGCGCCGGTGGCTGTGGCCGTGGCCGCCAACTTCACCGAGCCGGCGAAGGCGATCGCCGAGGCCTTCAACCGCGCCACCGGCGACACGGCGGTGCTGAGCTTTGGCGCCTCTGGCCAGTTCTACGCCCAGATCACCCACGGCGCGCCCTACCAAATCTTCCTCTCCGCCGACACGGAGCGGCCGCTGAAGGTAGAGCAGGACGGGGTCGGCGTCCCTGGATCGCGCTTCGTCTACGCCACCGGCAAGCTGGTGCTCTACAGCCGCACGCCGGGTCTGGTGGACGATGGCGGTGCGGTTCTTCGCAGTCCCTCGCGTTTCGCCAAGCTGGCCATCGCCGATCCGGCCATTGCGCCCTACGGCGCCGCAGCGGTGCAGACGATGACTAAGATGAACGTCTACGGCGCGCTCAAGTCCAAGCTGGTCCAGGGCTCTTCGATCAACCAGGCCTGGGACTTCACCCGCACCGGCGCGGCGGACCTCGGCTTCGTGGCGCTGAGCGAGGTGATCGACCAACCGGGTGGATCGCGATGGTTGGTGCCGGAGAGCCTGCATGCGCCCATCGACCAGGCCGCCATCCTGCTATCGCCGGGCGACAAGAACCCCGCCGCGCGTCAGTTCCTCGCTTTCCTGAAAGGACCCGAGGCCAAGGCCATCATCGTACGCTACGGCTATCTGGTGCGTTAGTCGCGCGTGCTGGAGGTCGTTCGTCTGACCCTGACGCTCGCGGGCGTCACCACGCTGTTGCTGCTTGTTCTGGCGACGCCCCTGGCGTGGTGGCTGGCGAGCGGGGGGTCCTGGTGGAAGGAGGCCGTCGCCGCGGTCACCAGCCTGCCGCTGGTGCTGCCGCCGACCGTGCTCGGCTTCTATTTGCTGGTGGCGCTCGGACCCGACAGCCCGCTGATGGCGCCGCTGCAGGTGTTCGGCGTCCGCACCCTGGCCTTCACCTTCACCGGATTGGTGATCGGATCAGTCTTCTACTCCCTGCCTTTCGCCGTGCAGCCGCTCAGGACCGCGTTCGAGGCGGTCGGTCGCGAGCCGATGGAGGCGGCGGCCACGCTGCGAGCCCCCCCGCTCGACGCCTTCTTCACCGTGGCCGTCCCGCTAGCCCGCAGGGGTTTCCTGTCCGCCGCGGTGCTGGTCTTCGCCCATACGATCGGCGAGTTCGGCGTCGTGCTGATGATCGGCGGGGGCGTGCCGGGGCATACCGAGGTGGTTTCCATACGCATCTACCAGCTTGTGGAGGCTCTGCAGTACGGTCAGGCCTACGCGCTCGCCGCAGGGCTGGCGGCCTTCGCCTTCATAGCCCTGCTCACCCTGTTCCTGATCGATCGCCGCTTCTCCCGTCTGGCCGCATGAGCGCGTCCAGCGTGGGCCACGTCAGCCTGCAGGGGCGGGTGGGCGCGCTGTCGCTGGACGTCGCCTTCGACCTGCCGTCCGGCGTCACGGCGCTCACAGGGCCGTCGGGGTCGGGCAAGTCCACCCTGCTGCGGGCTCTCGCGGGCCTTGAGCGGCTGAGCGGGAGCATCCGTATCGGCGAAGAGGTCTGGCAGGACTGCAAGCGCTTCCAACCAACCCACCGCAGGCCGGTAGGCTACGTTTTCCAGCATGCGGCGCTGCTGACCCACCTGTCGGTGCGCGGCAACCTAGACTACGGCCGCCGCCGGGCCGGAACGCACGCTGGCGACCTGGATCGCGTGGTGGCGCTGCTGGCCCTGGCGCCCTTGCTCGACCGCTCCACCGCACGCCTGTCGGGCGGCGAGCGCCAGCGGGTCGCTTTAGCCCGGGCGCTGCTCACCCAGCCTCGCCTCCTGCTGCTGGACGAGCCGCTCTCGGGCCTGGACGCCCCCGCCAAGGCCGCGTTGCTGCCTCAGCTGTTCGACGTGCTGTCCGGTCTGGCCATCCCGGCGATCTACGTGACCCACGACGCCCAGGAGGTCGCCCGCGGCGTAGACGCCAGGCTCATGCTGGAGGCCGGGCGTCTCGTGTCTAGACCGAAGGGGCCTCGGCCACCGGCGGAGAGCCTGGCCGGACGATCACAGGGCGAGGTCGAGGCGCTGGCCCTGGCCGCCTTGCAGGCGGGCTTGTCGATGCGGCCTTGAGGAAAGCCTAACACGCCCGCCTCCGTCCAGGAGACTTACGGCGTCAGCGCAGGGCCGAAGCGATTGGAGCGGCTCCGACCGGGCGTCAGGCAAAGCCCCAGCCCGACGACGAGTAGGACGCCGCACGCGGCCGGCCCGGTTCCCTGCGCAAGCCAGGGCGCCGTGGCCAGCAACGCCACGCCGACTGTCCACCAGCCCGCCAGACCAAGGTCATGCAGACGGCGCGACACCAGACAGCAGCCGCTGAAGACCAGGACCAAGGCCGAGCCTGCCGCGAGCGCCCCTGTCCACCCCGCAGCCCAGCGGGCGCAGAGCCACGCCAAGCCAAGCATACCAGCCAGGGCGGCGGTGAACGGCAGGCGCGAGAGCCGTCCGCTGGAGCTGAAGAACAGCTCGGCGAGGTCTGGGCGCTGCTCGGGACGCAGCAGGCCGGAGACGGGTGAGGTGATGGCAGGGCCCCCCGGAGGATAACGACGCACCGATTAGCGGCCCTGCTCTGCGTGGCCAAGGGCCTGCGCCTTTGACCCGACGGCTGGGACGCGCTTAGACGGGGCATCGTCGCCGAAGGATCGTGCATGCGCGCCGTCGTCTATTCCCTGGCCCTGGCGTCCGTCGGCCTGGCCTTGTCAGTGTGCGGCCCAGCTACGGCGGGACCGCCCGCCGTAGCCCCGGCGGCCGCCATGCCCGCCGCACAACCGCCGCCGGTGTTCACCGCGTCTGAATATGTGATCGGCGATCCTCACGCCAAAGTCAGCGTGGTCGAGTACGCCTCCGTCGCGTGCCCCCATTGCGCCCGCTTCGACGCGGAGGTCTTCCCGGCGCTAAAGGCCAAATACATCGACACCGGTAAGGTCCGCTTCGCGCTCCGCGAGATGCTGGTCGGCGACGAGGGTATGGTGGAGGTGGCCGCCGCTGGCTTCCTGCTGGCCCGCTGCGCCGGCAAGGAGCACTACTTCCAGGTGGTGGAGGCGATCTACCGGGCCCAGCCGGAGATCTTCAAAGGCGGCGATCTGAAGGGCGTGCTCACCCGCATCGCCCGGGCCAACGGGCTGGACGCCCAGCAGCTGGACGCCTGCGTCGACGACAAGGGCTCCGTCGCCGCGCTGAACGCCCGGGTGGAGCAGGCGGAGAAGGTGGACCATATCGACGGCACCCCGACCTTCCTGATCGACAACAGAAAGCTCGACGAGCACGGTCACGATCCGGACATCGCCCTGTTCGATGCGGCGCTCAAGCCGCTGCTGGCCCATCGGCGCTGAGGATGACTGACCTCGCCATCTACTACGAGCACCCCGACTGGTTCGCGCCGCTGTTCACCGCCCTCGACCGGCGCGGCATCGCCTATACGGCCACCAACCTGCAGGCGCACACCTTCGATCCCGCCGAAACGCGCTTGCCGGCGCCGGTCGTCTTCAACCGGCTGGCCATGAGCTCATACCTGCGCCAGGCCGAGCATGCGATCTTCTTCACACAGGCGCTCATGGCCCACTTCGAACACCAGGGCGCGCGGGTGATCAACGGCAGCGCCGCGCTGGCGCTCGACACCTCCAAGGCGCGCCAGCTGTCCCTGTTTCGCGCGCTCGGCATGGCGACCCCCGCCACTCGCGTGGTGCACCGCTTTGCAGACGTAGCGCAGGCGGCCGAGGGCCTGCGCTTCCCGGTGATGGTCAAGGGCGACATCGGCGGCTCGGGCGCCGGCATGGCCCGCTACGACAGCCTGGAGGACCTGCGCGCCTTCGCCGAGGAGCGCGGGACGCCGTCGGGCCTGAACGGGGTGACCCTGGTGCAGGAGTACGTGCCGGCGCAAGGCGGCCGGGTGATCCGCTGCGAGACGCTGGAGGGCAGCTTCCTCTACGCCATAGCGCTCGACGGCGCGGGCTCCACCTTCGACCTCTGTCCGGCGGACGTGTGCCAAGCCGACAGAATGAGGGCGGACATGCCTTCGATCACCATCACCGCCTTCGAACCTGCGCCCGAGATCGTGCGCCAGGTCGAGGCCGCCGCCCAGGCGGCGCACTTGGACGTGGGCGGGATCGAATACATGGTCGACGGGCGCGACGGGACAGCGCGGTTCTACGACCTGAACGCGCTCTCCAACTTCGTGGCCAATCCGCTGGCCGTGCTGGGCTACGACCCGCACGAGCGGCTGGTGGACATGCTGGCGCGCGAAATCGCAGCGGCGCATAAGGCCGCCCCATGAGATACGGCTTCTGGGCTCCCGTCTTCGGCGGCTGGCTGCGCAACATCGCCGACGAGCGGATGGAGGCGAGCTGGGACTACATGCGCCGGGTCTGCCAGCGCGCCGAGCAGATCGGCTATGACCTGACCCTTGTCGCCGAGCTGAACCTGAACGACATCAAGGGCATCGACCAGCCCGCTCTGGACGCTTGGTCCACCGCCGCTGCGCTGGCCGCCGTTACCGAGCGGCTGGAGCTGATGGTGGCGGTGCGCCCGAACTTTCACCATCCGGCCCTGTTCGCCAAGCAGGCCGCCAACATAGATAACATCAGCGGCGGCCGGCTGACCCTGAACGTGGTCTCCTCCTGGTGGGCGGACGAGGCGACCCAGTACGGCTTGCCGTTCGACCAGCACGACGACCGCTATGGCCGCACGTCGGAATGGCTGGACGTCGTGGACGGGCTTTGGACGAAAACGCCCTTCAGCCACGACGGGGCGCGCTACCAGCTCAAGGACGCCATCTGCGAGCCCAAACCGATCGCCTCCCCGCGGCCGCTGATCTACGCGGGCGGCGAGTCCGAGGCCGCCAAGTCGCTGATCGCCAGGCAGTGCGACGCCTACGTCATGCACGGCGACGAACCGGCGGTGATCGCGGAGAAGATCGCCGACATGCGCCAGCGCCGAGAGCGGCTGGGCCTCGGCCCCATGACCTACGGCATGGCCGCCTACGCCATCGTGCGCGACAGCGAGGCGGACGCGCAGGCGGAGGTCGAGCGGATCACCGCGTTGAATCCGCAAGCCGCGGGCTTCGCCAACTTCGACCAATGGCTGTCGGGAACCCAGCTCGAGCGCGAGATGAAGATCAAGGAATACAGCGTCACCAACCGCGGCCTGCGTCCCGGTCTGGTCGGCGAGCCCGAGCAGGTGCGCGCCCGCATCGCCGAATTCGAGGCCGTAGGCCTCGACCTGCTGCTACTGCAGATGAGCCCACAGCTTGAGGAGATGGAGCGCTTCTCCGCCCAGGTGATGCACTGAACGGCCCGCGCCTTCTGCACCGCTGCGCTCAATGCGCTTAGGTCGTTTGGGGGATAATAGCCGGCTTCAAAGCCGCGGGCTTTTTGCCGACCTGTGCTTTGCGCCGCTTCGCTTCCTTCCTCCGGACTCCGCGGCTTAGCTGCTCAACGCGCAGATCGTGGCGCTCCGCCGCAAGCTCCGCCACGACTCCGCTCAATGGCCCGGGGCTTCGGCGACGGGCACCGCGAACACCTGTTCGCGGCCGCCGGCCGTCCGGCCTAGCCCATTAGACTTGAGAGCGGACGGAGCCCGGACAGCCTTAAGGCATGTCTTCCGTGCGCGCGGCTACACAACTCCGCCCCGGCGCCGCCCAGCTGCCGGTGATCCAGCGGCCGCGACCGTCGAACCCGCAGGCCCGGTAGCCGAGCGCCTGCAATCGGCTCTCCATGGATCCGGCCAGGACGGGCGGGAGCACCGCAAGCGTGACCAAGGCTGCTATTAGCCCCACGCCAATGGCGCGGACCAAACCGGGGCCGGCCTTCGCGCCCATGACGTCCACCCGCAGGATGACGACGCCCAGCAGCAGCAGCGCGACACCGGCCACCAAGCCGTAGACCGGTCCCCGCCCTATGGCGACGAGCGCCGCACGGTGTCGAAGCGCGGCCTCCATGCCGGCGACCTCCACGCCGCCAACGAGCGCGATGGCGCCTCCGAACAGGAGGAGAAAGACAGCCAGCAGCAGGGTCTTGGTGCGCTGCGACATCGTCCTACCGGGGGAGAGCGTACCAGGTGACGTCATTAATCTTGCGCCAGACGTACGCCTCGACGGACGAGACTACCGCATCCACCATGGCGAAGACGGCTGCGGACGCGGCGTCCTCCATGCGGTCGATAAGACCCTGTCGGGTCTCGGTCACCTTGTTCTGGAGCTTCTGCTCGAGGGCGTTCAGCGCCGCCTTGAGCTTCTTGGTCAGCCCCCAGTGGTTGTCGATGGCGTTGAGCGCGAAGCCGATGCCCACCCCGATCAGTACCGCCGCCAGCAGCGGACCGAGCGCGACGGTGGACACCACCGTGCCCGCTATCGCTCCGCTGAGAGCCAGCGTCGCTCCCGTGGCGATTGCGACCTTGACGAAGTCGCTGGCGAGCTGGCCCACCAGGTCGGCCAGCGTCTCCTGGTCGTTCATGACGTAGTCGAAAATGTCGAAGGCGGAGACCAGCACCAGGGTCAGCATCCCGCCTTCCCGCACAGACTCCGACACACCCGCGCGGGTCAGCCGCATGACGACGACCTTGGGGTTCTCCAGCCCGTAACGCGTCCCGGTCAGGACCTTGCGCGCCAAGGGCGAACCTTTCAGGATTAGATACGGTTTACCCCTGTACTCCTTGATGTACATGCGGGCCGAGGGAGAACCGAACTCTTTTGAAATCGTCCGCAGCATGGCCAAGTCCTGCGCGGTGGAGAAGTAATTGGTCGCCGCGTTGGGATACTGCTTCCACTGTTGCCAGAGCTGCTGAGCTCTCTGGGGAGTCAGCTTGCCAGTCTCTTCCTGCACGATCAGCCACAGCTTCAGGGCGTCGCGAGTGCTGAGGACGTAGGCCGTTTCGTCGACGCGGAGCGGCGTCGGCGTGGCGTTCGGCGACGGTCCGGCCATCCTGATCTCCCTACCCGGTCAATGTAGCAAAACCGCGGGCGGGTCCAAAACTTTAGCCCGCGCCGCTCAGGCCTTCTGCGCGGCGGCGATCGCGGCGTCCAGGTCGGTGAGCGGGTGGTAGCCGGCTTCCAAGGCCTTGCCGTTGATGACGAACGTCGGCGTGGCGCTGACATTGCCGGCCTTGACGTTGCGGTCAACGCGCTCGCTCAGAGCCTTCAGCGAATCCTCGTTCTTCACGCAGGCGTCGAACTGCGCCTCGCTGAAGCCTGCGCTCTTGGCGATGTTCAGCAGCGTGGTGCGCGGATCCTCGAACAGGCCGGGTTGGCTGCGGTAGATGGCGTCCACGATGGAGAAGTAGCGGTCCTTGCCAGCGCACCGCGCGAGCAGGAACCCGGACGCCGCGATCGTCACCTCGTCGCTGCCGCCGACCAGCATCTCGCGGTAGGTGAAATGGACCTTGCCGGTGTCCACGTACTTGGCCCTGAACGCTGGCCAGACCTCCTTGTACCAGCGCCCGCACACAGGGCACGAGACCGAGGCGTACTCCACGAACTGCACCTTGGCCTTGGGGTCGCCGAGGCTCATGTCGTCCGGCGTCGCCGCCGCCGCGCCCACACCCTTGTGGCAGGCGACGACGAGCGGGGCGAGCAGGCCGAAGGCGGCCATGCGCCGGTTGATCTCCAAAGCCGACATCGCAGACGAACCTCTCCACACGCACGAGTGCGCAGGAAACTAGAGCGGTTCGCCAAGGATGCAAATGCCGGGGCATCCGCCGCTTCCCTTGGACACGCCGGCGTAAGTCTGCGCCACGAGCCTTATCCTTGATCGCATGACCCACGCGTGGAACCCGAGCCACGACATCGAGCTGATGGCCGTCTATCGCTCCATCTTGCTGCACAAGGCGGCGCGCGCCCGATGACGCGTGGATCCGAAGGGCAGTTTCCGGAGCCGCGCTCAAACGTGCTGCCGACCCTAAGCGGGGCTCGGCCCTTTCAGCAGGCCGGAAGCCGCGACACCAACGTGGAGTCAGTGAAAGTGAAGGTCAGCTCGGCTCGACCAGCTTCTGGCAATGCTCTGAGCACGATGTGGCCTCTTCTTGCTGTCGAGGGCATCAGCGTGTCAAATGAGATCGTCCCCCGGTCGTGCTCAACGGCGGAGATCAGGTACTCCTCTCCATCGACGAAGTCGTAGCCGCTGACGTGTAGGTCGCCCTCCTTTTGAGAGATCACGTATTCAGAGCGGCCATCGTCTTCGTCGGAACGCCAGCGACCGAGAAGTGCGTTAGGGATGCGGAGATGCACGACATTGCTCACCAGGCCATCTCAGCCGAACGAGCCGATACCTGCAAGCCGCATCCACACGTTTTCAGTAGGGCCGCTTCTAGGCGACGGGCCGCCAACCGGACGCGACCCCTTGCCCGACATTGACGGCCCTGGCCAAGGTAAGAGAATGCGACGTATCCTGGCGCTGCTGATCTGCGCTT
>CAXTUT010000069.1:0-9753 GCA_964247465.1 uncultured Caulobacteraceae bacterium
GCGCCCGTCTGCGAGGCCGTCGCCGCCGTGCTGGCCGGCGAGATCGGGCTTCAGAGCGCCATCGAAAGCCTGCTGTCGCGGCCCCTCAGATCGGAGACGTCCATCCCATGAGTCTGTTCCTGCTCCTCTGCACCGATGTCGACGGCGCCGGCTCCCTGCGCGCGGCCACGCGGGAGACGCACCTGGCCTACCTCGCCGCCCATGCGGACGCGGTGAAGCTCGGCGGTCCCTGGCTGGACGACGCCGACGGCGCGCCCCGGGGCTCGATGCTCGTGGTGGAAGCGCGCGACCTGGCCGGCGCCCGAGCCTTCGCAGCCTCGGACCCTTACGCGCTGGCCGGTCTGTTCGACGACGTGCAGGTGCGGCCGTGGCGACTGGTCGTCGGCGGGCTCGCCTGAACGCGCCGGCGCGTGTGTCGCTTGGCTTTCGGCGGACGGCCCGGCCGCCGACGCGCTGCGCCCATGACGGACCGTGCATTGAGGGCGACGTGAGATGGCGCAGCAGCCCTTCCAGGCGGTCGGCCTCGACGACGTAGTCCTGATCCAATCTCTGGCGCAGCGGCAAGGCCGGGTCGTGGGGCGTCACCTCGCTGCGCAGGCGCAGGTAGCGTAGCTCCAAGACATCGCACACCCCCTCCAGGCCCTGGCTGAGGCCGTGCTGGAGCGACTCCGGGCTCTCCAGCACCACCACCCGCGTTCCGGGCCGACAGAACAACAGGTTGGCGAGGTCCGATCCGTGGGCGCCGACCACCAGGTCGGCGTGATGGAACAGGCGCGCCTGCTCCAACGCCGAAAGGGTCCCCAACTCGGCGACCTGAAGGCCGTAGCGTTGGAGCACAGGGGCGATGGCGTCGAAGTTGGCGATGCGGCGCTTGGGCGCCCGCAGGAGCTGGCGGCTGGCGAAGACGCGGCCGCAGGCCTGAGACGGCGGCTCACCGACGCCCAATCCCGCGAGGACATGGTCGGCGAAGGCGCGAACCAGGCTGGCGTGAAGCCGAGACTGTCCGCTGAAGCTGACGAGCGTCGCCGTCTCCAGCCGATGGTCGCGCTTAGGATCGGCGGCGACCAGCCTGGCGTCATCGATCCCGAATGTGTCCAGGATCGCCTTGAACGGCGGCTTAAGCGCGGCGGGATGGACCAGGAACTTGACGTCCGGATCGTGGAACACCTCAGGCCGCAACCACCGCAGGATCATCAGCCGGGGACACCAATCGAACAGCCAGTGGTACCAAACATCGTCCACCGGTCCGCCCAGCACGACGTAGCGCCCTGGCAGCTCGATCGGCGTAGAGACCAGATCATAGAATGAGGTCTTATCGGTCTTGAAACGGGTCGGAAATATCGTCTCGACGTTCTCATAGCTTTGATTCAAGAACATGCGCCGGCGTCTCAGGTCGATCGGGACGAATACGCTGGTGACGAGGGCGTCTTCGAGATCAAAGCTGACCAGGCGGTCCAGCTGCCAACGGAGTTTGGGCCACCAGACCAGGGTAGGAACGCTGCGGCTAGCCGCGTTCGCATACTCCTCAAAGACGGCGTCGTCGCGCACGACCTCGCCATGGGAATGGATCGTGGGCGATGTCACGGCCAACTCCTAGACGGCGGGACGCCGTGTCGCGTTGTAGAAAATATGGTAATTGTGTCAGACTGTTTCATGTCCGATACATGACGGACATACACACGTTTTGTGACAGGGCGCATGTCTGTTGAAGGTCCAAGAGCGTTCTTCAACCACTACGTCACCGACGTTTTTCCGGAGCGGCAGCGTACGGCAAGCGATGCGCTGACGTGGCCCGGTGACGAATGGGTCAGCGACGACGTGCGGCTGGCGACGTGGCGCCGGCTCCTCGGCCGCACTGATCCCGCCTCACTGGGTCAAGTGGTGGAGTTTGGGCCGGGATCGGGCAAATACACCGAGATGGCGCTGAAGTTCACAGCGGCTCACGTGCGGGCTTTCGAGATCAGTGACGCCTTCCTGGACTCGCTGAATCATCGCTGCGGCGATTTTGTCGAGGCCGGACGGCTGGACGCACGCCTGATCGACTGGACCGATAACGAGGGCCTGCTGAGGGCGTGTTCCGATATCCGAGGCCGTGTCGATCTCGTCTTTGCTGTTGACGTACTGATGATGATGGATTTCCAGTCCGCGCTCACCTATTTACTATCCTCGGCCTTGCTGCTTCGGGCCGGCGGCCGGCTGTTTGCGACCTTCGCGGACGGCGCGTCGGAGAGCGGATGGGCGCGGATGCTGCGTGACCTCGGACGGCACTCCGGCTTCGACTCGGCGGCCTCGACCCGTTTCCACTGGGTGAGCCGCACGATGCTGGAGCCAGCGCTGGCGCGGCTCGGATTTGCGGACCTGGAGATCGTCGAAGGCCCAGCCTCGGGGCTGGACATCGCGCGGCTCTACGTGGCCGCGACCCTGGAGGACCCTGGGCGTGCGCAGGCGCTGGCCCACGCGCTCACGCCAACCGGCGACAGCACAAATCGCCTTAGTTCGGAAGTGGCATGCGCCTGAACCTCAACGACGCGGATGGCTTCAACGCGCATGCCTGCGCCCTGCGGGCGCCCATCCCGTTCCATCGCACGGCCATCAGCCACGACGCTGCGTCTGCGACAGCGAGGGTGCTGCTGAGCGGGGCGGTATCCGCCGGAGGCGACGCGGCGGCCGAGTGCGACGAGCTTCTGCGCCAGGCCGTGCCGTCGGGGCGTCCGTTCCTGACACACTCGTGCACCGGTGCGCTGGAACTCGCCGCCCTCGTGCTCGAGCTCGGGCCTGGCGACGAGGTCATCATGCCCTCATGGACCTTCCCGTCCACCGCCAACGCCGTGGCGCTGCGAGGCGCCGTGCCGGTGTTTGTCGACGTATGCGCGCAGACGCTGAACATCGACGTGGAGCGCGCCCGCGCCGCAGTCACCGCGCGCACCCGCGCGCTCGTGTGCGTCCACTATGCCGGCGTCGCCTGCGACATGGCCGCGCTCACTGCGCTTTGCCAGGATCACGGCCTGGCGCTCGTCGAGGACGCGGCCCAGGCGCTTGGCGCCCGCTGGCGAGGCCGTCCGCTCGGAAGCTTTGGCGCCATGAGCGCGTTCAGCTTTCACGGCACCAAGAACGTCAGCAGCGGCGAGGGCGGCGCGTTGATCGTCAACCAGACCGACCTCGCCGAGGCGGCCGAACGGGCCTGGGAGAAGGGCACCGACCGCGCGCGCTTCGAGCGGGGCGAGGTGGACCGCTACGAGTGGTGTTCGCTCGGCTCTTCGTTCCAACCATCGGCCCTGACCGCCGCGTTCCTGGCCGCCCAGCTCCGCCGCACGACAGACTTCACGGCCCGACGCCTGCTCGCCTGGAGACGGTACGCCCAGATGCTGCGCAGCGACGTTGATCCGTGCTTGCGGACGCCGCGCCCGCCACGCGATGCGGAGCACAACGGCCACATCTTCGCGGTGCACGTTCCGGCAGAGGTGAGAGCGCAGCTGATCGCCTACATGTACGCCGCTGGGGTGGATGCGCGGTTCCACTACTCACCCTTGCACCTATCCACGGCGGGTCGGCGCTACGCCCGAGCGGTAGGCCCGCTGGATGTGACCGAAGCCGCCGCGCGCACGCTGCTGAGGCTGCCTTTGGACTCCTACATCACCGCGGACGAGCAGGCCCACGTCGTCGCCACGCTGAAGAGCGGGCTGGCCGCCCTCGCCTGACGCCGCGCTCGCCAAGCTGGCGTCTGACCGCGGCTCAATCGCGCAGCAGCTCGTTGACCGCCGTCTTGGAGCGGGTCTGGGCGTCCACACGCTTGACGATCACCGCGCAGTAGAGCGCAGGGCCGCCGCTCGCGGCCGGCAGCGTCCCCGGCACGACGACGGAGTAGGCTGGCACCCGGCCGCGGAACACCTCCCCGCTCGCCCGGTCCACGATCTTGGTGGAGGCGCCGAGATAGACGCCCATGGACAGCACCGCCCCCTCCTCCACCACCACGCCCTCGGCGACCTCCGAACGGGCGCCGACGAAACAGCCGTCCTCAATGATGGTGGGAGCGGCCTGCAGCGGCTCCAGCACCCCGCCGATGCCCACGCCGCCGGACAGGTGCACGTTGCGCCCGATCTGGGCGCAGGAGCCGACGGTGGCCCAGGTGTCCACCATGGTCCCCTCCCCCACATAGGCGCCGATGTTGACGAACGAGGGCATCAGCACGGCCCCCTTGCCGATGAAGGCGCCACGCCGAGCCACGGCGCCCGGGACAGCGCGGAAGCCCGCGGCGCGGAACTGCGCCTCGCCCCAGCCTGAGAATTTGCCGGGGACCTTGTCCCACCAGGGGCCGGGCGCGTCCGGATGGCCCATGAGCGCATTATCGGACAGGCGGAAGGACAGCAGCACCGCCTTCTTGGCCCACTGGCGCACGGCCCAGGCGCCATCGAGCTTCTCCGCAACGCGCAACGAGCCGTCGTCGAGAGCGGCGAGCGTGGCTTCCACCGCATCGCGGGCCTCGCCGCGGGTGGCGGGACTCAGGGTGTCGCGCGCCTCCCAGGCGGCGTCGATGGCGGTTTGGAGCTGATTATGATCAGTCATGGTGGAGATCGCTGCGCCCTCATTCGCCTCATCCTGAGCTTGTCGAAGGACGAGGCGTGGCAGGCGGCGAGCCTCAGCGGGCCCGGCCTCGTCCTTCGACAAGCTCAGGATGAGGCCTACTTTGGCGCTGGCCGCCTGTCACGCACCTGCACCGCCTCAAGGAACGCCGCCAAGTCGTCCGTCCGCCAGTCCACGAACGGCGCCTCCGACGCCGCGGCGTGCGGCCCGACCAGCACGGTGGTCATGCCGTAGCCGTGGGCCGGCTCCAGGTTGCGCTCCACGTCCTCGAAGAAGGCGCTGGTCGCGGGCGTCACGCCATGGGCGGCGATCAGGCTCTCATAGGCGCGAGCCTGCGGCTTGGGTGTCAGCTTCGCCGCCTCCAGGTGGAAGACGTGCTCGAACAGCGCGGCCATGCCGAGCTTGTCCAGCACCCGCTCGGCGTGGCCGGCCGACGCGTTGGTGAACACCAGCCGCCGGCCGGGCAGCCGCTCGAGCGCTTCGCTGAGCGCCGGGTCGGGCGTGACGGTCTCCAGCGAGATGTCGTGCACCTCGTCCAGGAAGGCGTAGGGGTCGATCCCATGGTTAGCCATCAGGCCGGCCAAGGTGGTGCCGTGCTCGCGAAAGTAGCGCTTCTGCAGGGCGTGCGCCTCGGCCTCATCCAGGCCGGTGGTGCGCATCATGTAGGCGGTCATGCGCGCGTCCATCTGCGCCTGCACGGGGCCGCCGAACGGGTACAGGGTGTTGTCGAGATCGAAGATCCAGGTGTCGACGTGGGCGAGGTCGGGACGCGGCTCTGCGGCGGGCGAGGCGTGGCTCATCCGGCGCAGACCAGCGTGCCGGAACCGTGCTCGCTGAACAGCTCCACCAGCATGGCGTGAGGCCGCCGGCCGTCCAGGATCGCCACGGCCTCCACCCCGGCCTCCACCGCGGAGATGGCGGTCTCCAGCTTGGGGATCATGCCGCCGGTCGCCGTCCCGTCGGCGATAGCGGCCTTGGCCTGAGCCACCGTGAGCTGGCGGATCAGCGCGCCGTCCTTGTCCAGCACGCCCTTGACGTCGGTGAGCAGCAGCATGCGCTTGGCCTTCAGCGCGCCGGCGACCGCGCCCGCGGCGCTGTCAGCATTGATGTTGTAGGTTTCACCCTCCTCCGACACGCCGATGGGCGCGACCACGGGGATGTAGTCCTGGTCGGCGTAGATCAGCGCCTCCACGATCTTAGGGTCCACGGTCTTGGGATCGCCGACGAAGCCGAGGTCGATGGCCTGCTCGATGTGGGAGTGCGGGTCGCGGTAGGTGCGGATGGCCTTCTCCACGGTGATCAGGCGCGCGTCCTTGCCCGACAGGCCGACGCCGCGCACGTCCGCCGCCTTGCCGGCGCGGTTGACGTAGTGGACCAGTTCCTTGTTGATGGCCCCGGAGAGGACCATTTCGGCGACCTCCATGGTGGCCTCGTCGGTGACGCGCAGGCCGTCGACGAAGCGGCTCTCCACGCCTGCCTTCTTGAGCATGCGGCTGATCTGTGGGCCGCCGCCGTGGACCACGACCGGATGCACGCCCACCAGCTTCAGCAGCACCGCGTCGGCGGCGAAGGCGCGCGCCACCGCCTCCTCGCCCATGGCGTGGCCGCCGTATTTGATCACCACGACGCAGCGGTCGTAGACCTGGATGTAGGGCAGCGCCTCGGCCAGGGTGCGGGCTGCGGCCCAGCCCGGTTCGTCCTCGGGCTCGGCGGGTGTATCCATGGGCTGCGCGTGTAGCGGATCGGGCGCGGCCTGCGCAACCGTGCGCAGACCGTTGATCGGAGGATCAAAGAGCGTCAGGCCAGTCCCGCCGCCAGCATCACCTCGGCGCGCAGGTCTTCGATGCCGTCGCCCTTCTCCGCCGACGTCACCGCCACGCGGGGGAAGGCGGCCGGACGGCGCGATATCTTCTTCAGCGTCTCGGCGGCGCGCGCCTCGCCCTCGCCGCGCTTCAGCTTGTCGGCCTTGGTCAGCACCACCTGGTAGGAGACCGCGGCGAGGTCCAGAGCGTCGAGCGCCTCATCGTCCACGTCCTTCAGCCCGTGGCGGCCGTCGATCAGCAGATAGACCCGCTTCAGGTTAGGCCGCGCGCGCAGGTAGGCGCGGCCGAGGTTCTGGAACTTCCTCGCCTCAGATCGCGCCACCCGGGCGAAGCCGTAGCCGGGCAGGTCGGCCAGCCGCACGCGTCCGTCCACCAGGAACAGGTTGACCTCGCGCGTGCGCCCCGGATCGCCGGACACGCGCGCCAGCTCGTGCTGGCCGGTCAGCGCGTTCAGCAGGCTCGACTTGCCGACGTTGGACCGGCCTGCGAAGGCCACCTCCGGCAAATCGGGCGGCGGCAGCTGCTCCACCGCCGCGCAGCCCAGCAGGAAGGCGGCCGGGCGGGCGAAGGCGACCCGCGCCGCCTCCATCAGCTCGGGCGTGAACGGATCGTCCATCGCGCCGCGATCGCCTCAGCCGCGGACGGGGACGACGGCGCGACCCTGGCGCAGGCGTGCGATCAGCCCGTCGATCGGGTTCTCGACCTTGTAGCGCCGCATTATGATGTACTGCTGTATGATAGTGAAGAGGTTGCTCATCACCCAGTAGATCACCAGTCCTGCCGGCGTATGGCTGAAGAAGAACAGGAAGATCAGCGGCATGAACTGCAGCATCGCTTTCTGGGTCGGGTCGGTCGAGGCCTGCGGACTCATGTTCTGGCTAAGCCACATGGTCAGCCCGTACAGGATTGGATAGACGCCGATGTGTAGGGTGCCGTCCAGGAAGCCGCCGATGACTGGCGCCGCGCCCGGGTTGAACGGCAGCAGGCCGAACAGGTTGACGAAGGTCGAAGGATCGGGCGCCGACAGGTCGCGGATCCAGCCGAAGAACGGCGCGTGCCGCATCTCGATGGTGACGTAGAGCACCTTATACAGCGAGAA
Organism: uncultured Caulobacteraceae bacterium; assembly: GCA_964247465.1. Classification (GTDB taxonomy): domain Bacteria; phylum Pseudomonadota; class Alphaproteobacteria; order Caulobacterales; family Caulobacteraceae; genus CAHJWH01. The sequence goes on from CAXTUT010000069.1 coordinate 7,504, forward strand.
GAAGATCGGGATCTGCACCAGCAGCGGCAGACAGCCCATCAGCGGGTTTATGCCCTCGCGCTGGTAAAGCTGCATGGTCTCCTGTTGGGTCTTGGCCGGCTCCTTCTCGTTCTTCGCCTTGATCGCGGCGATCTCCGGCGCCAGCTTCTTCATTTTGGACATAGACTCGTAGGACTTATTGGCCAGCGGGAACATCGCCCCGCGCAAGACCAGGGTCAGCAGCAGGATCGAGACGCCGACGTTGCCGACGTATCCGTGGATGGTCTCCAGCAGCCAGAAGATTGGCCGGGTGATGAACCAGAAGTGGCCCCAGTCCACCGCGTCATCGAAGTGCGGGATGCCGAGCGCCGTCTCGTAGCCGGCCAGCACCGAGACCTTCTTGGCCCCGGCGAACACGCGCACGGTGGCGCTGACCGTGGCGCCCGGCGCCAGCGTCTGCACCGGGCCCACCTCGTCGGCCTCGTAGACATCGACGCCGTTGACCTGATCGGCGCGGAATTGCGCCTTGACCAGGGTGCGCTGGTCGGGGACCAGCGCGGCCAGCCAGTATTTGTCGGTGACGCCGAGCCAGCCGCCGGTGGACGCATAGCTGCTGTCGCCCTGCTTCTTCCAATTCTTGAAGGTGATCAGCCGAAGCTGGCCGCCGAGGGAGCCGATAGCGCCCTCGTGGATCAGGTTGTTGCGCACGTCGGTCGGCTCGCCCTGGTGCTGGACCGTGGCGTAGGGCGCAAGCTTCACCGCCTCAGCCCCGTGGTTGGCGACCTGGTCGGTAACGGTGAACATGTAGCGGTCGTCCACCGCGATGGTGCGGGTGAAGGCCAGCCCTGCACCGGTGTCGGCGGTCAGGGTCACCGGGTGGCCGGGCGACAGCGCGCCGGAGCCCTGCTGCGTCCAGGCGGTGAGTGGGCCGGGCGTGGCGGCCCCGCCGCTCCAGCCGAAGTCGGCGAAATAGGCCTGCTTGGCGCCTTCGGGGCGGAACAGCTCCACCGGCGGCGAACTCTTGGAGACGGTGGTGCGGTAGTCCTTCAGGAACAGGTCGTCCAGCCGGCCCCCCTTGAGCGCCAGCGAGCCCTCCAGCGCCGGGGTGTCGATGCGCACCCGCGGCGACGCCGCGACTGCCTGCTCGCGCGTCACATAGGTCGCAGCCCCCGGCAGGCTGGCGGCGGCCTGGTGCTGCTGCACGGCGGCGGCGCGCTGCTGGGCCTCGCGCGCCTTCTCCCGCGGGCCGAGGAAGAAGACCTCGTAGGCGATAAGGATGGCGAACATGGCGACCATGAAGATCGTCGTGTTGCGCGAGTTCTCTTTATCCATCGGAGGAGCGTGGCCCGGGGGTGAGGGAGCGGCGGGAGGAAGCGGCAGGCTTGGGCGAGGCGCGGGAGACGCCCTTCGGCCGGCGGGGCGGACGCGGTTCGTCCTTGCCGGCGGCGAGGCCTATCAGCGCGGTTCCGACGTCGTCAAGCAAACGCGCCCACGGTCGCTCGCCCGCGCCCATCCGGGCGATGAAGACATAGTCGCAACCCGGTGAGCCGTGCACCGGCAGGAGAGCCCGCGCCGCCTCGCGCAGCCGCCGCTTGGCGCGGTTGCGCACCACCGCATTGCCGATCTTCTTGGTGGCGGTGAAACCCTCGCCGATATGGGGCGAACCGTCCGTCCGCTTCAGACGCTGGATCACCACGGCGCCCCGACCGAGCGAGGCGCCCTTGGCGGTGGCGAGGAACTGGGCGCGAGTCTTGAGGCGAACAATGGGAATTAACGATACGGGACAGGCTCTTAAGGAGCCTTCCTCAGCATGACGAACAGGGGGAGTGTCGATCTCTTCGACCTTACCCATCAGGGCGTCCACCACCTTCGTAATCCTGAGGAGCCCGCGTCAGCGGGCGTCTCTAAGGACGCAGCGAACGGAGCCGGATATGCGGCCTACGCCGTCAAACGCTTGCGGCCGCGGGCGCGGCGGCGCTGAACGACCTTGCGGCCGTTCATAGTCGCCATGCGGGCGCGATAGCCATGACGGCGCTTGCGCACGAGTCGGCTCGGCTGATAGGTGCGCTTCACGGGACTGGGCTCCGCTCCGAAAAAGTCGGCTGCAAATGAGCGGGCGTGGATAGGGGAACGATCGACAGGTGTCAACCAAAGCCCGCCCGCCGCACCCTTTGACCAGCCTGCCGGTGGCGCTGCTCGCGCTACTGAGCCCGGGATCTCTGGCCGCCTGCGCCAGCCAGGCGCCGGCCGCGCCGGTCGCCCCCTTCGGGG
>CAXTUT010000070.1:0-9656 GCA_964247465.1 uncultured Caulobacteraceae bacterium
GCCGACGGCCCGCACCAGTTCGCCGAGCGAGCGCGCGCGGGCGGCCAGTCGCGAGACGTCAGTCTGCGCCGCGTCGGCGTCGGCGTAGAGTTGCTTCTCCAGCGCCTGTTTCTGGGCGATGACGTCGGCGATCTGCGCCTCGCGTTCAGCCACTCCGCTCTCGGCCTGGAACAACACGCCGCTCTGGGCGTCGACCTGACGGCGCACGCGCTTGAGCGCGGCCGATTGCGTGGCGAAGGCCTGGGCGCGGGCCTCCAGTTCCGGCGTGATCGCCTTGATCAGGATGGCGGCGCGCACGGCGTCACGGGCTGAGCGGGTGTCCACCAGCAGTGGCGGCGGCGGGTTGCGCGCATACATCTGCAGCGCGCCCAGCATGCGGGTGAGGCTCTGCTGGTTGTGGCCCATGCGGTCCTTCAGCTCGGCTTCCTGCAGGGTCAGCCGGGCTAGCGCCGCTCGCGCGCCGCCGGCGCTGCGCTCGCCCGCGGCCTCCTGACGGGCGAGATCGACAAGCTGCGCCCTCAGTCGCAAGGCGGACGCCGCCGCACCCTGCGCCCGCGCGCGATCAACGTCGCGGTCCACCGCCCGCGCCTGCCGCTGGGCGTCGACAGCCTGAAGGCTCTGGGTCGGCGCAGGCGCGGCGGCGACCAGGACCAACCCTGCGACGCAAGCCATGCCGGTCTTCCATGATCGGTGCGGCGTCACGCCGCGCCGATCCGCATCCTGAGAGGGGAAAGTCTTGCGCACGCCGATCTTGTACAACCGGTCCGCCGCTGGCTGAAGGATGAAGGCTCAGTCGCAGGCGTCGTTGGGCAAGGGGCGGCCCGTGAGCCGCCCCCGAGCCCTACTCACCCGCCGTTTCCAGTTTCTCGCCCACTTCCTTCAGCTTGTCGGTGAGCTTCTCATCGCTGCGACCGGCGACGCGGACGGTCTCGCCGCCGATCTTGACCAGCAGCGTCTTGACCGCGTGGCCGTCGACCGGGTTGGCCTGAAGCTTCTTCTTCAACGACTCCAGGTCATGCAGCAGGCCCTTGACGCCGGAGACCTCGACGTCCTTCAGCTCGTTTTCCCAGTATTCGATCTGCTTGACCGCGGCGTCGGTCTTCAGGCTCTCGAGCCCCTTGTCGAGGGCGTTGGCGAGTGTCGTGAAACGGGCGGCCATGAAAGCATCCTCTTGGCGCCCAATGCGCCGGGCCTGCTCCAATCAGCGAGCCACCGGCTGAGTTCCAGCATCGAAGGCTTTATCCCAGCCGGCGCCGGGCCGCTCCTCAGACCAGCGTCTCGAACTCGTCCACCAGCCGCTCCAGCCGCGCGCAGCCCTCGGCCCAGAAGCTCTTCTGGCGGGGGTCCATGTGGAAGGGCGCGAGCGCCTCCACGTAGGTCTTGGAGCCGCCCGCCGACAGCAGCGCCTCGTAGAGCGGCGCGAAGCCGCCCGGATCGGCTCGCCGCCGCTCCATCAGCGCCGACACCAGCAGGTCGCCGAAGGCGTAGGCGTAGACGTAGAAGGGCGCGTGGACGAAGTGGCTGACGTAGGCCCAGTAGTGCTCATAGCCCGCGTTCAGCCGCACCGCCGGGCCCAGGCTCTCGCCCATGACCTCCAGCCACAAGGCTCCGATCTGTTCCGCCGAAAGCTCGCCCTGGACGCGCTCGGCGTGGAAGCGGGCCTCGAAGCGGTGGAAGGCGATCTGGCGGAAGACGGTGTTCAGCGCGTCCTCGATCTTGCCCGCCAGCAGGGCGCGCCGGTCGGCCGGCGTCGCCTCCGCCAGCAGTCGCTCGAACACCAGCCCCTCGCCGAAGATCGAGGCGGTCTCGGCCAGCGTCAGCGGCGTGTCCGACAGCAGCGTGCCGAGCGGCGCGGCCAGGGTCTGGTGCACCGCATGGCCGAGCTCGTGCGCCAGGGTCAGCACGTCGCGCCGCTCGCCCATGAAGTTCATGAACACGTAGGGGTGCTTGTCGGCGGCCACGGGATGGGCGTAGGCCCCGGACGCCTTGCCGGGCCGCGGGCGCGCGTCGATCCAGGGATGGTCGAAGAAGCGGCGCGCCTTGTCGGCGAACGCCGGCGCAAGGCCGGTGAAGGCGTTCAGCACCATGTCCTGCGCCTCCGCCCAGCCGTAGCGGCGCGCGCTCTCCTGGTTCAGCGGCGCGTTGCGGTCCCAGTAGTCGAGCGCGTCCTTGCCCATGATCTTGGCCTTGAGCGCATAATAGCGGTGGGAGACGCGCGGATAGGCCTCCACCACGGCGGCCTCCAGCGCGTCCACGGCCTCGACGTCCACCTCATTGGCGATGTGGCGCGACTGAGCGGGGCTCGCAAACTTGCGCCAGCGGTCTTCGACCTGCTTCTCGAACGCTACGGTGTTCAGACAAAGGCCCAACACGGGCGCAGCCTGTTCAAGCGCCTTGGCCAGCGCGGAGGCGGCGGCGACGCGTCGGGCGGGCTGGGGATCGGACAGGCGGTTGAGCGTCTCCGCCAGGGTCAGGCTTTCGCCCTCCACCGCCACGGCCATGCGCGCCAGGGTCTCGTCGTACAGGCGGCTCCAGTTGGCGACGGCCGGGCTACGGTCCACCAGAAGCCGCTCCAGATCGGGCGTCAGCTCGTGCTCGCGCGACAGCCGCACGCGCCGGATCCACGGCCGCCAGCGCGCCGCGGCCGGGTTGGCCTTGAACGCGCCCTCGATTTCCCAGTCCTCGAGCTTGTTCAGCTCCAGAGTGAGGAACACGGTGTCGGCGGCGATGGCGGCCTCGCGGGTCCGCAGGTCGCTTTCGAACTTGGCCCAGGCCGGATCGTCGCGGGCGATCGACGCCGACAGGCTGGCGTAGGCCGCCGGCGCGCTCAGAAGGTTGGTGAACCGCTCGGTGAGCGTCATCGCCTGATTGATCAGCAGCCCCAGCCGTTCCGCATTGGCGCGAGCCCCGATGAAGGCGCCCTTGAGCCGGACCAGCTCGTCGACCGCCGCGCGGGCGGACTTCAGGTCCGCGTCGATGGCCGGATCGGTGGGGGCCAGATAGAGGTCGGCCAGGCTCCACTCGGGCGCGTCCGCTGATACGGCTTCGGGCGCTTGCACATGAACGGTCATCGCCGTCCTATGGCCCGCCCGGAAGTGCGGATCAACGCGCATCGAAGCTTCGCCGTTGGCGATCTTGCGGCCCTGAGCCATTGCTGACACATGCCCTGCGACGCCTCCTCCCGGCCGCCTTTCCACGCCACCGTGCTGACCATGTTCCCCGAGGCCTTTCCGGGCCCGCTCGGGGTGAGCCTGATCGGGACGTCATGGCGCGAACAGGGCCTGTGGCGGCTGGAAACGGTGGACATCCGCAGCTTTTCCAAGGATAAGCGCGGCTTCCTCGACGACACCCCTGCGGGTGGCGGCGCGGGACAGGTGCTCAAGGCGGACGTCATCGCGTCTGCGCTCGACTCGTTCGAGCGCGGCAGACGTCCGCTTTTGTGCATGAGCGCCCGGGGCCGGCCCCTGACCCAGGCGCGGGTAAGAGAGTGGGCGGCCGGGCCGGGCGTCATCGTCCTGTGCGGCCGGTTCGAGGGGGTGGACCAGCGGGTGCTCGACGCCCGCAGGTTCGAGGAGGTCGCCGTCGGCGACGCGGTGCTGGCCGGTGGCGAGGCGGCGGCGATGGTGGCGATCGAGGCGTGCGTGCGGCTGGTCCCCGGGGTCCTGGGGCAGGCGGCCTCGCTCGCCGACGAGAGCTTCGAGGACGGGCTGCTCGAACATCCGCAGTATACGCGGCCGCGGACGTTCGAGGGGCTGGACATCCCCGAGGTCCTGATCTCCGGCGACCACGGGCGCATAGCCCGCTGGCGGCGCGAGCGCAGGGAAGAGACGACGCGGGAGCGGCGCCCGGACCTCTGGGCCGCCCATCTCGCCAACCAACAGGCAAAGGGCGGCTGAAGCCCTACAGTCAGCAAGGAATGCGACCGATGAACATGATCCAGACCCTGGAAGCCGAAGAGGCCAAGCGCCTCGTCGACAAGCGCGGCGGCGTGCCGGACTTCCAGCCCGGCGACACCTTGCGCGTCAACGTGCGCATCAAGGAAGGCGAGCGCGAGCGCGTCCAGGCCTTCGAGGGCGTGTGCATCGCGCGCGCCGGCCAGGGCGTGCAGGAGAACTTCACCGTCCGCAAGATCAGCTTCGGCGAGGGTGTGGAGCGGGTCTTCCCCACCGTCTCGCCCAACATCGAATCCATTGAGGTGAAGCGCCGCGGGGCGGTGCGTCGCGCCAAGCTCTACTACCTTCGCGACCGCCGCGGTAAGTCGGCCCGCATCGCCGAGCGCCAGATCGGCGTCGGCGGCAAGACCGAAGCCAAGGGCGAGTCGAAAGCCGACTAGCCTCCTGCGGCGGCCGATGACCGCTGCTTCGGAGCCTCTCCACTCCCTACGTGGGTCTCCTCATCCTCGGGCTTGTCCCGAGGATCAAGGCTGCCCCGGCGCGGAGCGCCTTCAGCCCTGAAAGCGCCTGGCGGCTGAACGCCCGATCCTCGGGACAAGCCCGAGGATGACGGTGGCATGGCCTTTCGAGCTTCCGCCCGCGATCAAGGCGAAGCCGAGCGGGCAGGCTACAGGATGAAGCGGGAGAGGTCGGCGTTCTGGGCGAGTTCGCCGACGCGGGCGCGCACGTCGTCGGCCTCGATCCGCACCGTCTCGCCGGCGCGGTCGGCGGCGTCAAAGCTCAGCGTCTCCACCACCTTCTCCAGCACCGTCTGCAGCCGGCGGGCGCCGATGTTCTCCACGCTGGCGTTCACCGCCACCGCGCAGTCGGCGAGCGCGTCTATCGCCGCATCGCTGAACTCCAGCGTCACGCCTTCGGTGGCGATCAGCGCCTGGTGCTGGCGGATCAGGTTGGCCTCCGGCTCGGTGAGGATGCGGCGCATGTCGGTCAGCGTCAAAGCCTTCAGCTCGACCCGGATGGGCAGGCGGCCCTGAAGCTCAGGCAGCAGGTCCGACGGCTTGGAGACGTGGAAGGCTCCGGACGCAATGAACAGCACGTGGTCGCTCTTCACCGGACCATATTTGGTGGAGACGGTTGTGCCCTCGATCAGGGGCAGCAGATCGCGCTGCACGCCCTCGCGGCTGACCTCGCCGCCGCCGCGCCGCTCGCTTGGAACCGCCACCTTGTCGATCTCGTCGATGAAGACGATGCCGGCGTTCTCTGCAATCTCCACCGCCTCGCGGGTCAGCGCCTCCTGGTCGACGAGCTTCTCGCCCTCCTCCGCGATCAGCGGGCGCCAGGCGTCCTTGACCGCCAGCTTGCTGGTCTTGGTGCGGCCGCCGAAGGCCTTGGACATCATGTCGGAGATGTTCATCACCCCCATGGAGGCGCCGGGCTGGCCCGGGAGCTCGAACATGGGCGAGCCTGCGCCGCCGGTGTCGGCCAGGGTCAGCTCGACCTCCTTGTCGTCCAGCTCGCCCGCGCGCAGCTTCCTGCGGAAGGCGTCGCGGGTGGAGGCTTGCGCAGTCGCGCCCACCAGTGCGTCCAGCAGGCGCTCCTCCGCCGCGCCCTCCGCCCGCGCCTTGACGCCGGCTTGGCGACGCTCGCGCACCTGGCCTACGGAGACCTCGACAAGGTCGCGCATGATCTGGTCTACGTCGCGCCCGACGTAGCCGACCTCGGTGAACTTGGTGGCCTCTACCTTCAAGAACGGGGCCTGGGCGAGCTTGGCCAGCCGTCGCGCTATCTCGGTCTTGCCCACCCCGGTCGGCCCGATCATCAGGATGTTCTTGGGCGTCACCTCGTCGATCAGGTCTGGCGCGAGTCGTCGCCGCCGCCAGCGGTTGCGCAGCGCGATGGCGACGGCGCGCTTGGCCTCAGCGTGGCCGACAATGAAACGATCGAGCTCGGAGACGATCTCGCGAGGGGAGAATTCGGTCATGGTCTTCGTCAGTTCTGGATCAGGCGACAAAGCGTGCCGTCGAGGTCGATGAGCGCACCGGCGCGCGCGCCCCAGGCCTGCGCCTCGAGAGGATGCAGCCGTGAATATCCGTCAGCGCCTGCGCTTACCCCAGCCGCAAGACAGGCGTCATAGAATGCGTCAGCGTCGTCCAGGCGCAGGCAGAAGCTGAACCAGCTCCCGGCGGGATCGAGATCGGGATGCGGAAAGAACTCCAGAACGACCGGACCTCGCTGAAGGATCATCCAGCTTGCGTCGCGCCAAACCTCTCCAAACCCAAGGCGGCCGTAGAAATTCGCGGTCGCCTCGAAATTGCGTGATGGCAGGTTGGGGGTGGCCCGATCCATCGAGGCCACGTCAGAGCGCCTCCACCACTACATTGGTGTTGGAATAGACGCAGATGTCCGCCGCAATCGCCATGGCCCGCCTCGCGATCTGCTCGGCGTCCAGGTCGAAGTCCCTCAACGCGCGCGCTGCGGCCAGCGCATAGGGGCCGCCGGAGCCGATGGCGGCTATGCCGGATTCAGGCTCCAGCACGTCGCCCGCGCCGGTGATGGTGAACACGCTGGTCGTGTCCGCGGCGATCATCATGGCGTCGAGCCTTCTCAGGTAGCGGTCGGTGCGCCAATCCTTGGCCAGCTCCACGCAGGCGCGGGCGAACTGCTCGGGATGGGCCTCCAGCTTCTGCTCCAGCCGCTCCAGCAGGGTGAAGGCGTCCGCCGTGGCGCCGGCGAAGCCCGCCACCACCTTGCCGCCGGCAAGCCTTCGCACCTTTCGGGCGTTGGCCTTGACGACAGTGGCCCCCATCGTCACCTGCCCGTCGCCGGCGATCACGGTGCGCTCGCCCTTCTTCACCGCCAAGATGGTGGTGCCGCGCCAGCCTGGTGTAGGAGCGTCGTTCATCGTCGCGCATGTGGCGGGGCGCTCAGACCGGGTCAAGCCGGGCGGGGTCAAGCCGAGGAGGTCGCGTGGCGTTTTCCGACGCGGAGGTGGAGCGCTACGCCCGCCACCTGGTGCTGCGCGAGGTCGGCGGCGGCGGGCAGCAGAAGCTCAAAGCCGCGCGCGTCCTGCTGGTCGGCATGGGCGGGCTCGGCGCGACGGCGGCGCCCCTGCTGGCGGCTGCGGGCGTGGGGACTCTGGGACTGGTGGACGGGGACACCGTCGGGCTGTCCAACCTGCAGCGCCAGATCGTCTACGCCACCGCCGACGTGGGCCGGGCCAAGGTCCAGGCCGCGGCCGAACGGCTGCGCGCGGTCAATCCGGACGTCGCGGTGACGCTGCACCCGGCCATGGTGACGCCGCAGACGGCCGAAGCGCTCGTGTCCGCGTACGACCTGGTGCTGGACGGGACCGACGACTTCGCTACCCGCTTCGCGGTCAACGCCGCCTGCTTTACGACCGGCCGCCCGCTCGTTTCAGGCGCCATCGAGCGCTGGACGGGGCAGGTCGGGCTGTTCGCCGCAGGGCTGACGCGTGGGCGCCCCCTGGCGGAGCGTCAGCCCTGCTATCGCTGCCTGACGCCGGACATTCCGCCGGATGCGCAGACCTGCGCGCGGGTGGGCGTGGTAGGGGCGCTCGCGGGCGTCATCGGCGCGATGATGGCGATGGAGGCGGTCAAGTGGATCACGGGCGCGGGCGCGCCGCTCGCGGGACGGCTGATGATCTACGACGCCCTGGCGGCGGAGACGCGCACGGTAAGCCTGTCCGCCGATCCCGCCTGCCCGCTCTGCGGGACGTTCGTACAGAGGGCGCCGCCTGAGATCTAGCCAACGGTCTGTGATCTCGCACCGACGACGCAGAAGGCGCTGATCCGTGGCTGCGGGCTATGAGATAGGCTCTCGAGCCGAGGACGCAGTTGCACGCTCGCCCTAATCCTTGATCGGGCGTTCGACCTGGGCGGCCGGGCCCTCGCGCACGGCCTGGGCGAAGGCGCCGGCGTGGGGCTCGGCGCGCCCGTGCGGGTCGGGCTGGAGCATGATGTCGGCGGCGGGAAAGCGGGCCAGGATGCGGCCCTCCACCTCCACCAGAATATGGTGAGCGGCCTCCACCGTCTGGCGCGGGTCCAGCGCCACGTGCGCCTGGATGTGGACGATGGGGCCAGAGGCGCGGGTGCGCAGGTCCTGCAGCGCGAACACCTGCGGGTCCTTCAGGATCAGCGCCACGATAGCGGCGCGCTCGGCCTCGTCCAACTCGCGGTCCATAAGTGTGTCTGCCGACAGACGCAGCAGGCGCAGCGCGCCCCACAGCAGCCACGCCGACACCGCCAACCCCGCCGCGGCGTCTGCGCGCGGCGCATGCAGGACGGTGGCGACCGCAAGGCCCGCGAAGGCGACGATGTTGGCGGCCACGTCGGCCAGATAGTGGGCCCGGTCGCCCTCCAGGGCGGTGGAGCGTGTCCGGGCCAGCACCTGCGTCTGGGCGTAGACCAGGCCGCCGGCCAAGGCCGTCGACAGGATGGTGATGGCGAGGGCGATCGCCTCCGTGTGGAGGGCGGCGGGATGAAGCAGCCGCAGCACCCCCTCGCGTCCGATCAGGACGGCGGCGGCGAACACCAGCGCCGCCTGCAGCAGGCTGGCGAACGCTTCCGCCTTGCCATGGCCGTAACGGTGTTCCGCGTCGGGAGCCAGGACCGCCAGGCGCAGCGCGGTCAGGGTGCCGAAGGCGGCCACAAGGTCGAGCCCCGAGTCGGCCAGGGACGCCAGCAACCCGACGGACCCGCTCGCCAGCCAGCCGCCGAGCTTCAGCGCCGACAGCAGCACCGCCAGGCCAATCGACAGCCACGCCACGCGTCGGGCGGCTTCCGCGCCTTCCAGCGGGAGGCGCTCGCGCAGGCGCGTGTGGGCGGGCGGAAGGGCGGTCATGGCGCCCTGTATAGCGCGTTCCGCCGTCGCGACCGCGCCCAGCTTAGCGGCGCACCGCCGCGGCCGTCGGGGTCCGGGCCGAACTTGCGCCGTCCCGGACGGACGCGACGGGCGAACTGCGGTCGCCGCTCCAACCCCGCCCGGTTGCGACGAACAGCTGGATGGCGTCGAGATAGCGCTGGGCGGAGACCTGGACAAACCGGTAGCGCGCCACGTTCACCTGCCGCTGGGCGTCGACTACCGGCAGTAGCCCCTGGCCGCCGTCTCTGTAGGCGATCGTGTCCAGCCGCAGGGTCGCCTCGGCGGAGTTGAGGGCGTGCTGCTGGGCGGCGATGGCGCGTTCGTCGTGCGCCAGGGCCGAGAGCTGGTCCGCCACTTGGCCGAAGGCGCGCAGCACGACGTCCTGGTAGTCGGCCTGGCGCGCCTGCGCGAGCTCCACCGCCTCGCGCCGCTGCGCCTTCAGCTCGCCCCCGTGGAACAGCGGCTGGGTCAGCCCGGCGCCCAACGTATAGGCGGTGCTGCTGTAGTCGAAGAAGCTCCCAGGGATAAGGGCGCTCTGCGTCAGGGCGGCTGACAGGTTGATGCTGGGATACAGCTTGGCCTCCTGCACGCCGATCTCGGCGTTGGCGGCGTGAGCCTGCGCCTGCGCCTCCAGGATGTCGGGGCGCTCCCGCACGAGGTCGGCGGGCACGCTGACGGGGATCTCGGGCGGGAAGGGCAGCTCCGCCAGGACGAAGTCAGGCGGCGCGTAGCCGCCCGGCGCCTGGCCGACCATGACCGCCAGGGCATGGCGCGCCTGCGCCAGCGGCTGCTCCAGGGGCGGGCGGAGCGCCGCGGCCAGGGCGCGCTGGGCGTCGGCGGTGACGCGCGCCGCTTCCGCCACGCCGCCCACCGCCTGGGCGC
>CAXTUT010000071.1:0-9402 GCA_964247465.1 uncultured Caulobacteraceae bacterium
TGGGAGGGTTGCGGTCGGCCCCACACCACCGCGGCGCGGGGCACCAGGGGGGCGGCGGCCCGCGACCGGGTGGTTCCGGTCCGGCCGCAGCGGGCCGCCGCCGCCCGTCTGCCGAACGGCCGCTATGTGGAGATCGAGGACGCCTTTCACGAGATCCTCATCGAGACGGACGAGCGGCGCGCGGTGTTCTGGCGAGCCTTCAACGACCTCGCCGACACCCTATGCGCCTGAGCGGATCTAATCCGCCGCCGCTTCTAGCAGACTTAGCGCCTCGTCCAGGCAGGCGCGGTCGCCGGCGATGACGATCTGACCGCCCTCGCGGCCGATCGCGCGCCCGCGCCAGTCGGTCATGCATCCGCCCGCGCCCTGCACCAGCGGAACGGCCGCCTCCACGTCCCAGGCCTTGCACGCGGCGGGCTCCACGACGAGGTCGAGCGTGCCCAGCGCAGCGAGAGCGAAGAAGTAGGCGTCCCCGCCGAGCCGCGTAAGGCGCGCCGCGTCGCGCACGGTCTGGAAGCCCACCTGCTCGCGTGGCGTGAAATAGGCCTGAGGGTCTGTGACGCCCACGATCGCGTCGCCCAGGCGCGGGCAGGCCCGCACCCGAAGCGCCCGGCTCGCCCCCGCCCGCAGCAGGCGAGAGCCGAGCGCCGTGCCCACGAACACCTCGTCCAGATAGGGCTGGGCGATCAGCCCGACCACCGGCGCGCCGCGCCAGCGCAGGGCGATCAGCGTCGTCCACAGCGGGATGCCCGCGATGAAGGCGCGCGTGCCGTCGATCGGATCGAGCACCCAGGTGAACTCCGCATCCGCGCGGTCCGCGCCGTACTCTTCGCCCAGCACGCCGTGTTCGGGATAGCGCCGGGCGATGGCCTGGCGGATGGCGGCCTCGGCGCCCCGGTCGGCGGCGGTGACGGGATCGAAGCCCCGTCCGGTCACCGCGGCGTTCTTGTCCTCCAGCCCATGGTCGCCGCGGAACAGGGGCAGGATGACTGCGCCGGCGGCGCGAGCCAGCTCGACGGCGAAGCCCTCCAGCTCGCCGAGTCGATCCGGCGGCAGGCTGTCGGCCGCGCCCACGTTCACTCCACGTCGCGGAAGTACGGCTCCACGGGGCCCTGAAGCTTGAGCGTCAGCGGCTCCCCTTTGCGGTTGGTTGTCGAGCCGACCGCGACCTTCACCCAGCTTTCGCTGACGCAGTATTCCTCCACATTGGTCTTCTCCACGCCCTTGAACCGGATGCCCACGCCGCGTTCGAGCACGCCGGCGTCGTGGTAGGGGCTGGACGGGTGGACGGCGAGGCGGTCGGGAGGCGCGTCGGACATGGTGGGCTCGTAGCGTCGATGGACGGGGCGGCGGACGCCGCGGCCGCGTGTTAGCAGCCGCGCCGCCCAAGGGCGAGCGGCGAGCCCGCGTCAGGCTGCCCGCTCGCCTTTCCGGCGAGCGGGCGGGCGTTCGGCGAAAACTTCAGGCATGGTGGACGGCCTTGGGTCCACGCCTGCAGGTCCTCCATGAAACGCTTTCTTTCCACCGCCCTGTCCGCAGCGACGCTGACCGCGACCGCCGCGTCCTCCGCCCTGGCGCAAGGCGGGTGTGTGGGCCGGGTCCTGCTGCCGCCGGTGGAGACTACGCGCAGCGAGCGCGTGCTGGAGGCGCCCGCCCGCTCCGAGCGCCTGTACAGTCCGCCCGTGGTCGAGCGCCGTTCGCATCAGGTCATGGTGCGGCCGGAGCGCGAGGAACGCCGGGCGGTCCCGGCGCTCTACCGCGTGGAGCGGACGTCGGCCTTGCAGCCCGGCCCCCTGCGTTGGAGCCGAGAGCCCGACCGCTACGCCGACGTGGACGATCAGGTGGTGGTCGCGCCGGGCCACTACGTCTGGGAGCGCAGGCGTGGGCCTGTGGTGTCCGGCGCGCCGCAACCGGGTCAGACGATCGTCAGCCCGACGGGCCTCGTGCTGTGCAGGGTCTGGTGTCCGGCGCGCTACGAGACCGTGCGGCGAAGGGTGCGGGTCGGCGCAGGACGCTGGGTGGGCGTGCGCACGGCGGTGCGCCACGACATGGTCCGTCGGATCCTGGTGCGTCCGGCCGGCGTCATAACGCGCGAGGTACCGGCCGAGTACCGCTGGGTGTCGACCGCGCGCGTGGTGGCGCCGGGCGGCTGGGACGTGCGGCGCACGGCTGCGCGGTACGGCCTGCGGGTCGAGAGGGAAACGCGCGATGGCGGTTCGGCCTATGCGCCCGTGGTGTGCGGCGGCCCGCTGTCACGTCCGGCCATGGCGCGCCTGCAGTCTTCATTGTCGGCCCAAGGCTACGACCCTGGACCGGCGGACGGCTTGGGGAGGCCGCAGACCTACGCCGCTCTGCACCGCTTCCAGGTGGACCACCGCTTGGCTGCGGGCCAGGTCACGGTGGAAAGCGCGCGCGCTCTGGGCGTAGTGCCCTAGGCGACGCCGGCCTGGAACGCCCGCACGGCTCAGGTCTTTCATCGCGGCGACGCATGGATGGAGGCCGCCTTGGAACTGGTGATCGGGACGAAGCGGTGGTCGAGCTGGTCGATGCGGCCTTGGCTGGCGATCAAGCGCGCCGGCGTCGGCTTTGACGAGCGGCTGATCCCGCTGCGCGAGCACCACACCACAGGCACGATCGCCGAGCATTCTCCCAGCGGCAAGGTTCCCGCGCTCAGGGACGGCGAGCTGGTGGTCTGGGACTCGCTGGCGATCTGCGAATACCTCGCCGAGCGTTTCCCCGACGCGCAGCTCTGGCCGAAGGACCCGACGGCCCGTGCGCTGGCGCGCTGCGCCGCGGCGGAGATGCATTCCGGCTTCGCTTCGCTGCGGGGCGAGGCGGGCATGGAGCTGACCAAGACGCCGCATGAGGTGACCCTGTCGGAGGCGACCCATGACGACATTCGCCGTATCGTGGCGCTGTGGTCGGACCTGCGCGGCCGGTTCAAGGATCAGGGTGATTTTCTCGTCGGTCCCTGGTCGATAGCCGACGCCTTCTTCACGCCGGTGGCCACCCGCTTCCAGACCTACGGCGTGCAGCTGGCGGGCTTCGGCGACCACGGCGCGGCGGCCATGTACGCCGACACCCTGCTGAAAACGCCGGAGTACCTCGCCTGGCTGGAAGGCGCGAAGGCGGAGACCTAGGCCTCTCCCGCAAGGGAAGCGGGAGCTCTCACATCAACCCCTTCGCCTTGAAGCTGACCACGCCGTCGCGCCCGACCACGAGGTGGTCGTGGACGGAGATGCCGAGCGGCTTGGCGGCCGCGACGACGGCCTGGGTGATTTCGATGTCCGCCTTGGACGGGGTCGGATCGCCTGACGGGTGGTTGTGCACCAGGATCAGCGAGGAGGCCGACAGCTCCAGCGCCCGGCGCACGATCTCGCGCGGATAGACCGGGGCGTGGTCGACGGTGCCCTGGTTGGTCGCCTCGTCCAGGATCAGCTGGTTCTTGCGGTCCAGATACAGCACCCGCACGTGCTCGCGCGCTTCGTGCTGTAGGGCGACGCGGACATAGGACAGCAGCGCCGACCAGGAGGAGATGACCGTGCGCCGTTGAGCCGGCTCGCGCCCGATCCGCTGCGCCAGTTCATGGACGAGCTTCAGGTCCAGCGCCGCGACCTCGCCGACGCCGGCCACGGACATCAGCTCGGGCAGCGAGGCGGAGAGCACCGCGCCCAGCGATCCGAACCGGGCCAGAAGCGCCTTGGCCTTGGGCTTGACGTCGCCCATGCGAAACGAGCGGAACAGGTAGAGTTCCAGCAGTTCGTAGTCGGCCGAGACGCCCAGTCCCCCTGCCGTCAGCCGCTCGCGCAGCCGTTCCCGGTGTCCGGCGTAATGCGGCGCGGGCGTCTCGCCCACCTTCTGCTCAGCCACGATCCACTCCTGGTGGCGCCAGGGTGAAGCCAACCGCTGTGGAAGGGAAGCGCCCTGGGGTTGAGCGCGGCCTCAGCCGATCGGGGGCTGGAACAGGCCGGCGGGCGAGGGCGTGAACACCTCCACGCCGGTCTCCGTCACGCCGACGGAGTGCTCGCACTGGGACGACAGCGACTTGTCGCGAGTCACCGCCGTCCAGCCGTCGCTCAGCACCTTCACCGCGGACTTGCCGAGGTTCACCATGGGCTCCACGGTGAAGAACATGCCCGGCTGCAGCGTCGCGCCTTCGCCGCGGCGGCCGTAATGCAGCACGTTGGGGCTGTCGTGGAACACGCGGCCGACGCCGTGGCCGCAGAAGTCGCGCACCACCGAACAGCGCTGCGCCTCCACGTGCGACTGTATGGCGTAGCCGATGTCGCCGAGCGTCGCGCCCGGCTTGATGACCGCCAGCCCGCGCTCCAGCGCTTCATAAGTCACCTCCACCAGCCGGCGCGCGCGGGCGGGGACGTCGCCTATTCCGTACATGCGGCTGGTGTCGCCGTGCCAGCCGTCCAGGATCACGGTGATGTCGATGTTGGCGATGTCGCCGTCCCGAAGCGGCCGCGGACCCGGTATGCCATGGCAGACGACGTGGTTGGGCGAGATGCATACCGTCTTGGCGTAGCCGCGGTATCCGAGGCAGGCGGGCAGGGCGTGACGGTCCAGGATGAACTCGCGCGCCAGATCGTCCAGCCGTTCGGTGGAGACGCCGGGCTGCATGTGCGGCGTCAGCATGTCCAGGCATTCGGCGGCCAGCCGGCCCGCGGCGCGCATGCCGGCGAAATCCTCGGGCTGATGGATCTTGATGCCGGCGCTGCGCACGCTCGGCGACAGCTCCATCGCTTCACCCATGGTCATGCACCGCTCCGTCGTCCGTTTCCGCCGCCGCCCGCCACGCGACGCGTCGGCGGATTTGGATCGCCTCCAGGCCGACGTGACAATCGTAACACAAAACCTCAACGCCGTGGCGGAAGGCTTCGCCGAGGCCTCGGGCGTAGGCGGGATCGAGATCGGCCGCGGCGTCGAAGCGGTCGCAGTCGCCGCGCTGGATGACAAACAGCATGACGGCGCGGTCGCCGGCCTCAACGCAGGCCTGCAGCTCGCGCAGATGCTTGAGCGAGCGGGCGGCCACGCAGTCGGGGAACTCGGCCAAGCCGCAGCGCCGCTTCAGGTGCACGTTCTTCACCTCCAGCCAGCAGCGCCGGCCGTCGCCGCCGTCCTCCAGCAGGAAGTCCACCCGGCTCGCCGCCCCGTAGCGCACTTCCGCACGCACCCGGGCGTAGCCGGCGAGCTCAGGGATCGATCCTGCGGCGAGCGCCTCTGCGGCGAGGCGGTTGGGCGTCAGCGTGTTGACGCCGCAAAGCACGCTCTCGCCTGGACGCTCGCCGTCCACCGCCACGATCTGCGGGGTGTGCGCCAGCTTGCGCTTCGGATCGGACGTGTAGGACAGCCAGACCCGCAGCCCGGGCGTGCTCAGGCCGAGCATAGCGCCAGGGTTGGGGCAGTGGGCGGTGACGACGCCGCCGCCGTCCAGGGCGACATCGGCGAGGAAACGCTTGTAGCGCTGGACCAACCGGCCCGGGATCAGCGGCGTGGAGACCTGCATCCGGCTGCATACCCGTGCGGCCGCTCAGCGTCGAACCTTCAACGCGGCGAGAGGGCGGCGCGATGGTGGTCGCGGCGAAGGCGGTGCGGCCCGGTTCCCGCTCGATCACGGCGCTTGCTCCCCGTCATCCCACCCTTGATCCGCACGCCCGTTTGCGCCATAGGTCACGGCTCACACGGCGGCTCATCGGCCGCCGTTTTCTGTTTGCCCGGGTTGCAGGTCGCGGCCGGGCCCTTCTACGAGACGCGCCATGGCTGTTCCCAAGCGAAAGACCTCGCCCTCCCGGCGCAACATGCGCCGCTCGCACCACGCGTTGGATCCCAACGCCTACGTCGAGGACAAGGACACCGGCGAGCTGCGCCGCCCGCACCATATCGACCTGAAGACCGGCATGTACCGCGGCCGTCAGGTGATGGACATCAAAGAGGACTGATCCGTCCCTAGCGGTTTGCGATCCTGGGCCTGCGCATTCGGTGCGCAGGCCTTTTTCATGTGCGGAGCGTTCGCGCCGAGGTCAGTGGCCGCCGCCGGGCCGTTGGCCGGGGTCCTGGTCGCGGGGGATCACGCCGCCGCCCTTGCCGATGTTCCCGAGCAGCTGGTTGACCCAGTTCAGCTCCTTGCCGCGGGTTGGCGTGGCCGCGCCGTCGTAGGCGATCTGATAACCGTCCTTCAGGGTGAGGTCCTTGACCTGCGTCACCTTCTCATCCTTGTCGAAGGTGATGGAGACGACCTCGCGCTTCTGCACCCGCGGCTTGTAGTAGGCGTACTTCTCGGTCTGCTGGCTGATGTAGTACCAGACGTTGGGGTCGAAGGTGCCCTGGGTCGAAGGGGAGCCGAGCCGCAGCAGCACGCTGGAGCGGGTGTCGCCCACCTTGACCTCGCGGGGCTTCAGGTCGACAGGCTGGAAGCCGTTGGTGGCGATGGTGGGCGCACACGCCGCCAGCCCGGCCACGACAAGGGTGGCGACGGCGAGGGCGGCTCGACTGCGGGCCATGAGGTTACGCTCCGACACGCCGCGACCATGCGGCGAAGGGCCTTTGACCTAGCGCGCCGGGGCCCCTAGTTCAACGCGGACGCGGGCCAGCCGATTGTCGCGGCCGCAGGACGAGGGGAGGGGAGAGGGGCGAGGCATGCTGCAGCGGTTCTTCAGGCGCCGGCCGGCGATGGCGGCGGGGCGCGCCCTGGCCAAGGCGCTGTCCGCCCAGTCGCGCCAGCCTGTCTTCTACGCGCGGCTGGGCGTCCCTGACACGGTCGAGGGGCGTTTCGAGCTCTACGTGCTGCATCTGGTGCTGGTGCTGCATCGGCTGAAGGGGCAGGGCGAGGAGGCGCGCGAGACCTCCCAGGCGACGTTCGACGCCTTCCTTCGCAACCTCGACGAGGGCCTTCGCGACATGGGCGTGGGCGATCTCTCCGTGGGCAAGAAGATGCGCAAGCTCGGCGAAGCGGTGTACGGGCGGATCAAGGCCTACGACAAGGCGCTGGCCGGCCCGGACGCCTCCGCCGTGCTCCAGGCGCTGGTCGCGCGCACGGTCTACCGCGACGAGCCGCCGGCGGGAGGCTGCGAGACGCTGGCCCGCTATATCCTGGGCGTCGTCGACGGGCTCGGGGCCCAGCCGCTCCGCGAGGTGCTGGCGAACGAGCTTCAATGGCCACAGGTGGACGATGACTGAACCCGACCTGTGGCCCGTCAAGCTGCGCCTTGCAGAGGCGCAGAGAAGTGCGCCCACGCTGCAGCTGGAGGCCGACGAAGGGCGTCGAGCGACCCTCGCGTCGGCCTTGGACCTCGTGGAGCTGAAACGTTTCGTGGCTCAGGTCCACGTCACCCCGTGGCTCGACGGCGCTCAGATCGCCGCGCACTGGGAGGCCCACATCGTCCAGAGCTGCGGCGTTTCCCTGGAGCCGTTCGACACCGTCCTTGCGGGAGACTTCACGGTGCGCGTGGTGCCGCCGGACAGCCCTGCCGCACAGTCCGGCGGGGACGAGATCTCCATCGATCCGGAGGCCGAGGACCCGCCTGACCTGCTGGAGGACGACGGGCTGGACGTCGGCGGCTATCTGGTCGAGCACCTCGCGCTCGAGATCGATCCCTTCCCGCGCAAGCCGGGCGCGACGTTCGTCCCGCCGCCGCAGGAGTCGCCTGCGTCTCCGTTCGCCATGTTGCGGGCCTTGAAACCCGGGGCGGAGCCGACCGAATGAGCCCCCGCCGCCTGGACGGTCCTTAAGGCCGGCTTGCATCGGCTCGATCCCACGCTATCGTCCCGCCCGCGTCGGGGCGCCCGCCCGCTGAGGACCCCATCCGCTCGTGTCCAGTCCGCTAGTGATCTCGATCGACGCGATGGGCGGGGACCAAGGCGCGTCCGTCGTCGTGGCCGGCGTCGATATCGCGCTGCAGCGGCTGGTCGGGCGCGAGGTCCGCTTCCTGCTCCACGGCGACAAGGCCTGCATCGAGCCCGAGCTGACCCGCCACCCCGCCGCCCGCGCCCTCTGCGACGTGCGCCACACCGACCTGGTCATCACCAGCGACGAGAAGCCTGCCCAGGCGTTCCGGCGCGGCAAGGGCTCGAGCCTCTGGAACTGTGTGGAGGCCATCAAGCGGGGTGAGGCGGGCGCCGCGGTCAGCGCCGGCAACACCGGCGCGCTGATGGCCATCTCCAAACAGCTTCTGCGCATGGCCGGGGGGCTGGAGCGGCCGGCGGCGGTGGCGAGCTGGCCGACCCTGCGCGGCGTCACCGCCGTGCTCGACGTCGGGGCCAACATCGAGAGCGACGCCGCCCAACTGCTGGAGTTCGCCGTCATGGGGGCGGCCTTCCACGCCGCCGTGCATGGCTCGGGGCGTCGTCCCACCGTGGGCCTGCTCAACGTCGGCTCCGAGGAGCAGAAGGGCCACGAGGATGTGCGCGAAGCCCACCGCCTGCTGCGCGAGGCGACGCTCGAGCTCGACTACCGCGGCTTCGTGGAAGGCAACGATATCGCCATCGGCACGGTGGACGTGGTGGTCACCGACGGCTTCACCGGCAACGCGGTGCTGAAGACGGGGGAGGGCATGGCGCGCTTCTTCGCAGCGACCCTGCGTGCAAGCCTGACGTCCACGCCGATGGCCAAGGCTGGGGCGCTCGTGGCGTCTAGCGCCTTGCAGCGGATGAAAGCTCGGCTCGACCCGAGCTCGGTCAACGGCGGTCCGTTGCTCGGATTGAACGGCACGGTGGTGAAGAGCCATGGGGGCGCCGACGCCAAGGGCTTCGCCAACGCCGTCATCATGGCCGCCGATCTCGCCGCGAGCAGCTATGCGCAACGCATGACCGCCGACATGGAGCGGCTCGCCCACGCGCTGGACGCGCTCCGTCGGCCCCATGCCGGGCCTGGTCCGATCCGAGCGTCACAGTGAGCATGCTACGCAGCACCGTCACCGGCGTCGGTGGATACCTGCCCGATCGGGTCGTCACCAACGCCGAACTCGCCGAGCGGGTGGACACCGACGACGCCTGGATCCGCGCGCGCACCGGCATCGCCGAGAGGCGCCAGGTGGCTGAAGGGCAGACGACCTCGGATATGGCCGTGGAGGCGGCGAGATCGGCGCTGGCGGCGGCCGGGCGCACGGTGGCGGAGCTGGACCTCATCATCGTGGCCACCACCACGCCGGACCTGACGTTTCCCGCCACCGCCGCCATCGTCCAGCGCAAGCTCGGCGCGCCCGTCCTCATCGCGTTTGACGTTCAGGCGGTGTGCTCGGGCTTCGTCTACGCCCTGTCGGTGGCCGACGGCTTCGTGGCGCGCGGGCTGTCCAAGTGCGCCCTGGTCATCGGCGCGGAGTCGATGACCAAGCTGATGGACTATGGCGACCGAGGCACCTGCGTCCTGTTCGGGGACGGGGCGGGCGCCGTCGCAGC
>CAXTUT010000072.1:0-9100 GCA_964247465.1 uncultured Caulobacteraceae bacterium
ACGAGGTGGTGGAGGACAAGGGCGTGCGCATCCTGGTCGATCCCAAGGCGGTGCTCTTCCTGATCGGCACCGAGATCGACTACGAGACCTCGCGCCTCTCCTCCAAATTCACCTTCAATAATCCCAACCAGACCGACGCCTGCGGCTGCGGCGAGAGCGTGACGCTAAAGCCGGCGGCGCTGGAGGTCTGACAATTAGTGAACTTCACTGCCAGCGGTGTGACGCCTCGTCGTCATCCCGCTAGCACAGCGTCTAAGGTGATCTCGGCGTTCAGCAGCTTGGACACCGGGCAGTTGGCCTTTGCGTCGGCGGCGAGCGCCTGGAAGCGCGTGTCGTCCACGCCCGGAATGGCGGCGCGGAGCGTCAGGTGCGAGGCGGTGATGGCGAACCCCTCACCCTCTCGGTCCAGCGTGACCTCAGCCGATGTCTCCAGGCGCTCGGCGGTTAGTCCGGCTTGGCCAAGGATCATCGACAGCGCCATGGAGAAGCAGGCGGCGTGGGCGGCGCCGATCAGCTCTTCGGGGTTGCTGCCGGTTTGCCCCTCGAAGCGGCTAGCGAAGCCATAGGGATAATCCTTAAGAGCGCCGCTGTGGGTGGAAATGGCTCCACGCCCGTCCCGTAGCCCACCGCTCCAGACAGCCGAACCTTGCGTCTTCATCGTCTGCTCTCCGTGCGGCCTTGCGAGCCCAAGGGTCAACAGGCTAGCGGACGCGCCGTTCCGTCACGGCGCGGGACAAAAAAAATGCCCCGCCGAAGCGGGGCAAGTCATAGGGAGGAAACGCCCAGAAGGGCGTGAACCTGATATGCCCCAACGTTCCGCACGGGTCAAGTTCTTTGGACGTCAACGTCCATCTTTTTTCGCTCATGCAACATGGCTCGTTCGCAGCCGGTCTAGCGCACCCTGCAGGATGTAGGCGGCGGCGGCTCGGTCTACGACGTCCGCTCGCCGGGCGCGGGTCATGTCGAGCTCGTCGATGAGCATTCGGTTCACCGCCATCGTCGACAGCCGCTCGTCCCAGAAGGCGACGTCCAGGGTCGGGTCGAGCCGCAGCAGGTTGCGGGCGAACGCCCGCACCGACTGGCAGCGCGGACCCTCGCTGCCGTCCATGTTCAGCGGCAGGCCGACGACCAGCGCCCGGGCGCCGCGTCCCGACATGAGGCCGGACAGCTCATGCGCCTCCTCGGTGAACTTGCGCCGACGAATCAGCGCGAGCGGGCTCGCCACGCTGCGCAGCACGTCGCTGACCGCCACCCCGATGGTCTTCTCCCCCAGGTCCAGCCCAACCAAGGGCGTGGGCGCATGGGGAAGCTGCAGCAGGTCGACGACAGCCATGCCCCACCATAGCAGAGAACGCCGCGGCGCGCGCCCACGCGGCCTCGTACACCCTTGACGGGGGAGGGCGGGCGCCCTTGATCTCCGGTCTCGCGGCGGCCCGGCTTGGGGCCTGAGCCGATCCGAGGTCGTTGTTCCTTGCAGTCCCCCGGGCGCCTCGCCGCGATCGCCGCCATCGTCGTGCTCTGCGTGGTCGCGGTGGGCGGCGTCAGTCTGGCCGCCTATGCCGCGCTGCTGTTTCACGACCTGCCCGACGCTGCGGAGCTGGCGGAGTACCGCCCTCCGACCGCCACGCGCGTCTACGCCTGGGACGGCACGCTGATCGCCCAGCTCGGCCAGGAGCGGCGCATCTTCACGCCTTATGACCAGATACCGCCGCTGGTGATCCGCGCCTTTTTGGCCGCGGAGGACCACAAGTTCTTCGAGCACGGCGGCATCGACGTGGAAGGGCTGGGGCGGGCCATGTCGCGCGACGTGTTCCGCGCCGCCAACAAACAGCGCCTGCAGGGCGGCTCCACCATCACCCAGCAGGTGGCCAAGAACATCCTGCTTACCAACGAGCAGACGTTCGGGCGCAAGGTCAAAGAGGCGATCTTGGCCCAGCGCATCGAGCAGACGCTGCCTAAGACGCGCATCCTCGAAATCTATCTGAACCAGATTGCGCTGGGCAACCGCTCCTACGGCGTGGGCGCTGCGGCTTACAACTACTTCGGCAAGACGCTGGGCGAGCTGGACCTCGGCCAGATCGCCTTCCTGGCGGCGCTGCCCAAGGGGCCCGCCAACTACAATCCCCTTACCCACAAGGCCGCCGCCGTCGAGCGGCGCAACTGGATCCTGGGTCAGATGGCCGGGCTCGGCTGGGTCAGCCGCCAGGCCGCTCAGGCGGCCATGCAGGAGGACCTCGTCGTCCAGACCAAGCCCGAGCGCACCCACTACCGCGACGCGGACTACTTCGTGGAGGAAGTGCGCCAGCGCGCCAAGGGCACCATCAGCAAGACCGCCGAAAACGACGGCCTCTATCTGCGCACCACGCTGGACAGCCGTCTGCAGAGCGCCGCGCGCATCGCGCTCATGAAGGGGCTGGAGAGCTACGACCACCGGCACGGCTGGCGCGGTCCGTGGGGCCATTCCGACGTCTCGCCCGACTGGGCCAAGGGCGCCGACGTGAAGCCGCCGCCGGCCGAGCGCCGCGGTTGGGTCGCCGCCCAGATCGACAAGGTCGGGAACGGCGTCGCCAACATCACCACCGCCAAGGGCGACGTCGGCGAGATCATCGACGCCGATGTGGTCTGGGCCGACGCCGTCAAGGCGCTGGAGCCCGGCGACCTGGTCTATGTGGAGCCGCTCTCCACAGGCTCCAAGCTCTACAACCTGCGCCAGATCCCGGCGGTGAACGGCGCGCTGGTGGCGCTGGAGCCCAAGTCCGGACGCGTGCTGGCGCTGGTCGGCGGCTACAGTTTCTCGCTGTCCAACTTCAACCGGGCGACCCAGGCGGCGCGCCAGCCGGGCTCCTCGTTCAAGCCCTTCGTCTACGCCACAGCGCTGGAGAACGGCTTCACCCCCGCCAACGAGGTGCTGGACGCGCCCGTCTATCTGAACGGCGGCGGCGGCAAGGTCTACAGCCCGGAGAATTACGAGCACACCTATTCGGGCATGACCCCGCTTCGCAACGGCCTGGTCTTCTCCAAGAACACCATGACCGTGCGCCTGGCCAAGGCTGTGGGCATGCACAAGATCGTGACGGCGGCCGAGCGCGACGGCGTCGCCGACCACCTGCCGCCCTACCTGCCCATCGCGCTGGGCGCCGGCGAGGTGACGCCCTTCCGCCTGACCGCCGCCTATGCGCAGTTCGCCAACGGCGGCAAGCGCATCCAGCCGCACCTGATCGAGCTCGCCGAGGACCACATGGGCCAAGTGGTCTGGAAGGCCGACCGGCGCGACTGTCCGGGCTGCGTCGGGCCCTATGATGGAGGCGAAAGCCCGCGCATCCCGCCGGATGGGACGCCGGTCATGGATCCGATCACCGCCTACCAGATCACCCTGATGCTGGAGGGCGTCACCCAGGTCGGCACCGCCGCCGACGTCGGGCGCGTCTTCGGCAACCGACCCATCGCCGGCAAGACCGGCACCACCAACAACTATCGCAGCGCTTGGTTCGTCGGGTACACGCCGGATCTCGTCGTCGGCGTCTTCGTCGGCTTCGACAATGACGCCTCGCTCGGCGACAAGGAAACCGGCGCCCACGCAGCCCTGCCGATCTGGATCAACTTCATGCAGGACGCGCTGAAGGACCAGCCGCCGACCAACTTCACCGCGCCGCCTGGCGTCAAGATGGCCTGGACACACGGCTACCGCGAAGCCTTCAAGCCCGGCACCGAGCCCCAACCCCCCGCGCCCAGGGCCGCGGCCGCCTCGCCGTCCGCAGGCGCGCCGTCGCCTGCAGCACCAGGTCTCCCGGGCGGCCCGCCGCCGCCCGTCGCGTCGCCGCTCAAGCCGAAGGACGTCCAGGGGCTTTACTGAGCTCGCCTTGCCGCCGGGCGGCATGGCCGCTATCTGAGCGCTCCACTTGGGAGACCTCTCATGAGAGCGGATGTCGAGGCCGCCGCGGCCGACATCGAGCAGTCCGTCGGACTGCTCAGGAGGCGTCTTTGACTGGGATCCCGCCCTCCGCCGCCTGGACGAGCTGAACGCCCGCTCCGAGGACCCCTCCCTATGGGACAGGCCGTCCGACGCCCAGGCGCTCATGCGCGAGCGCACCAAGCTCGCCGGCCAGATCGAGGCGGTGCGCGCCCTGGAACGCGAGCGCGCCGACACGCTGGACTTCGCCGAACTCGCCGAGATGGAGGGCGACCAGGCCAGTCTCGAGGAGGCCGCCGTCACGCTGAAGGCGCTGCGCGAGCGCGCCGGGCGCGCTGAGCTTGAGGCGCTGCTGTCGGGCGAGGCGGACAGCAACGACGCCTACGTCGAGATCAACTCCGGCGCAGGCGGCACCGAGTCCGCCGACTGGGCGCTGATGCTGACGCGCATGTACACCCGTTGGGCCACCGCCCACGGCATGGCCGTGGACGTGCTGGAGGAGACCGCCGGCGAGACCGCGGGGCTGAAGTCCGCCACCCTGCAGGTCAAAGGGCTGAACGCCTATGGCTGGCTGAAGACCGAGGCCGGGGTGCATCGCTTGGTGCGCATCTCGCCCTTCGACAGCAACGCGCGCAGGCATACCAGCTTCGCGTCGGTGTGGGTCTATCCGGTGGTGGACGACACCATCGTCATCGAGATCAATCCCTCGGACGTGCGAACCGACACCTATCGCGCCTCCGGCGCCGGCGGCCAGCACATCAACAAGACCGATTCGGCGGTGCGCCTGACCCACATCCCGACCGGGATCGCAGTGGCCTGCCAGACCCAGCGCTCCCAGCACCAGAACCGCGAGAACGCCTGGCAGATGCTGCGCGCCCGTCTCTACGAGGCCGAACTCCAGCGCCGCGAAGAGGTGCAGGCTGCGCTGGAGGACGCCAAGACCGACATCGGCTGGGGCCACCAGATCCGCAGTTACGTCCTGCAGCCCTACCAGCTGGTCAAGGACCTGCGCACCGAGGTGGAGACGTCCGACACCCAGGGCGTGCTCGACGGCGACCTCGACCCCTTCATGGCCGCCTCCCTGTCGCAGCGCGTCGGCGCGACCCGCGACGCGGTGGAGGCGTAGAGGAGGGCGCCCGGATGCAGTCGTCCTGGTCTGCGGTCGATGACTTCTTCGCCGAGCGGTTCGCGCCCGGCGACGGTGTCCTGGACGCCGTGCTCGCGGCCAATGCTGAGGCCGGGCTGCCTCCGCACGACGTTTCCGCGCTGCAGGGCCGCTTCCTCGAACTGCTTGTGCGGCTGACCGGCGCGTCGCGGGTGCTGGAGATCGGGACGCTGGGGGCCTACTCCACGATCTGGATGGCTCGCGCCCTGGCGCCTGGCGGCTGCATTATCACGTTGGAAGCGGACGCGCGCCACGCCGACGTCGCTCGGACGAACCTGGCGCGCGCAGGGCTGGCTGATCGTGTGGACCTGCGCCTCGGTCCAGCTCTGGAGACGCTGCCGCAGGTGCAGGCTGAGCGCCTCGGCCCGTTCGAGCTCGTCTTCATTGACGCCGACAAGCCCTCCAATCCTGACTACCTCGCCTGGGCCCTGAGGCTCACCCGCCCGGGCGGGCTCATTGTCGGCGACAACGTGGTGCGCGCCGGGGCGGTGGTGGACGGCGACAGTCCCGACCCGCGCGTCCAGGGCGTACGCCGCTTCGCCGACCTCATCGCCGCCGAACCCCGCCTTACCGCAACCGCCCTGCAGACAGTGGGCGTCAAGGGCTGGGACGGCTTTGTGCTGGCCTTGGTGAACGCGCCGGATCGCTCGGTGACGTCGGCATAGAGGAAGGACGCTTCACGCAAGCGAGCCGGCGATCGTCTTCGCAAGGCCATCGCCTGCGCCGAGAACTTTAGGGTCTATCGTATTCGTCAGGACTGCGCCTGAGCTTGCCTCTATGCCTCCCCGGCAAACGTCATAAGAGCCGGATCGGACGGAGCGCTTGGACGTAACATCCGGGTGGGCAAGTGCGTCCCGATCGGTTCTTGCCGATCTTTCGCTCATGGCTGGGTCGTCGTCCGTGAACTTGCGCATACTGCGCCATTCAGCGTTGAGCCAGATCCATGGCTGGCGGCGGTTCCGCCAAGCCCGCATCCTGCGGCGATAAGCGCCTGCGCCCCGCTCCCGTCGGCGGGCGAAGTTCGCCATACCGGCGGCCATGTCGAACGCACCCGCCCAGCCCCTTTCCGGCCGTCGCATCGCTGTCCTTCTGGGCGGCCTCAGTCCTGAGCGCGAGGTCAGCCTCGTCTCGGGCGAGGAATGCGCCAGGGCGCTCGAACGCCTGGGCGCCGAGACCCTGCGGATCGACGCGGGCCGCGACCTCGCCGCGCGGCTGATCGAGGCCCGCCCGGACGTCGTCTTCAACGCCCTGCACGGCGCGTGGGGCGAGGACGGCTGCGTGCAGGGCGTGCTGGAGACCCTGGCCCTCGCCTACACCCATTCCGGCGTGCTGGCCTCGGCGCTGGCCATGGACAAGGCCAGGGCCAAGGCGGTGCTCGCGGCGGCGGGCGTGACGGTGCCCGGCGGCGGCCTCTACGACCGCCACGAGGTGGCCAGCCGCCACGTCCTGGCGCCGCCCTATGTGGTCAAGCCTAACGCGCAAGGCTCCTCGGTCGGCGTGTTCCTGGTTATGGAGGGCGCCAACACGCCGCCCCGGGAGGTCGGCGCGCCCGACTGGACCTTCGGCGAGGAGGTCATGGTCGAGCCCTTCATCGCCGGGCGTGAACTCTGCGTCGCCGTGATCGGGGAGGCGTACGGGCCCCGCGCCCTGGCGGTGACAGACATCGTGGCGGCCACGGGCTGGTACGACTACGAGGCCAAGTACGGCGAGGGCGGCTCGCGACACATCCTCCCCGCCGGGCTGCCGGCGGAAATCACGCGCCAGGCCATGGACTTGTCGGCGCGCGCGCACGCCGCGCTAGGGTGCCGGGGCCTGACCCGCTCGGACCTGCGTTATGACGCCATTAAGGGTGATCTGGTCTTACTGGAGGTCAACACGCAGCCGGGCATGACGCCCACCTCGCTCGCCCCCGAGCAGGCTGCGTTCACCGGGATGGACTTCGACAGCCTCGTGCTCTGGATCGTTCAGGACGCCACATGCCCGCGGTGATGCGGGGCCAGCCCAAGCTCAAGGGGGGCTCCAAGGGCCGGCGCGCGCCTGCGCCCGCCAAGGCCGCCGCGCCGCTGTACCAGCCCGCCAAGATCGGCCGCGCCGACGCCGGCCTGCAGCCCAAGGTGGCCATGGGCGCAGCGGCGGTGATCCTGTGCGGCGGCGTGGCCCTGATGCTCGCCACCGGCGGCCGCGCCCGCGCCCTGACCACGGACGTGCAGGCGGATGTGGCGAACGGGCTGGCGCGGGCGGGCTTTCGCGTCTCCAGCGTGGTGGTGGAGGGCGCCTCGCGCTTTTCGGCGCCCTACATCGTCAAGGCCGCCGACATCGCCCACGACGCGCCGCTGATGGGGCTGGACCTGCAGGACGTGCGCCGCAAGGTGGAGCAGGTCGGCTGGGTCAAGTCCGTTCGCATCCTGCGCCTGCTGCCCGACACCGTGGTGCTCGCCGTGTCGGAGCGCCCGCGCCTGGCGGTATGGCAGGTGCACGGCCAGAGCCGGGTGATCGATCCGGAGGGCGACGTGATCCCGGAGGCCGACCCCGGCCTGTTCGTCGACCTGCCCCTGGTGGTGGGGGAGGGGGCGCCGCAGGCCGCGGGCGTGCTGCTGCCGGAGCTCCAGGCCCGTCCGCGCCTGACCGCCAGACTGGAGGCGGCCGTGCGTGTGGACGCGCGTCGCTGGGACCTTCGCCTCAAGGACGGCAGCCTGATCCAGCTGCCCGCCGTCGGCCAGGACGCGGCCCTGATCCAGCTTGATGAGCTGGACCAGAAGGACCGCCTGCTCGACCTCGGCTTCGAGCGTATCGACCTGCGCGACCCCGAGATGGTGGTCGTGCGGCCTCGCGCACCCGCCGGCGCGCCTGCGCCGACGCCTGTTTCCCCCGCCGCGCCCGCGGCGATCAAGACCTGAGAGGAGTTGGAGATGTCGACGCTTCGAGATCGCCAGAACGCCCGCGAGGGCCTGAAGGCGCTTGCCGGGGGCCGCCAGCCGCTGGTGGCGGCCGTGGACCTCGGCGCCTCCAAGGTCGGCTGCTTCATCATGAAGCCAGACGGCGCCAAGCGTGACGACCGCTCCATCGACGTGACCGGCGTGGCCCACGTCCGCTCCGCCGGTATCCGCGGCGGCGCCATCGTCAACATGGACGAGGCCGCCCACGCCATCGCCCAGGCCGTCGAGCGCGCCGAGAGCATGGCCGGCGTCAACGTCGGCGGCGTGGTCATCACCACCTCCGGCGGCCAGCTCGCCAGCCACCGCACCTCCACCACCATCCAGCTCTCCGGCCGCCCGATCAGCGACCACGACCTGTCGCGCGCGCTCCAGCTCGCCGTCGGCCAGGCCCGCTTCCTGGGTCGCCGTCCCATTCACCTGCTGCCCGTCGCCTGGTCGGTGGACGGCGCGCGCGGCGTGCGCGATCCCCGCAACATGTTCGGCCGCCAGCTCAGCCTGGACCTGCTCGTGGTGACCATGAACGAGAGCGCGTTCCAGACGCTCGGCCACTGCCTGGAGCTTGTCCACCTGCAGTTCGACGGCGTGGTCGCCGCGCCCTTCGCCTCCGCCCTCGCCACGCTGGAGGACGACGAGATGGATCTGGGCGCCATCTGCATCGACATGGGCGGCGGCTCGACCTCGGTGGCGGTGTTCGGCGACGGGTCCTTGCTCCACGTCGACAGCCTGGCGGTGGGCGGCTCCCACGTCACCGCCGACATCGCGCGCGGCCTGTCCACCACCACCGCAGGCGCCGAGCGGATCAAGACCCTGCACGGCTCGGCCATCGCCAGCGCCAACGAGGACCGCGAGACTATCGAGGCGCCGCCCCGCGGCGACGATCCCGGCGCTGGCCCGGTCGTGGCGCCCCGCTCCCTGCTCAAGGGCATCATCGCGCCCCGCGTCGAGGAGACGCTGGAGCTGGTGCGCGAGCGGCTGAAGGCGGCAGGCGCGCCGATCGACCCGGCCGCGTCCGTCGTGCTCACCGGCGGCGCCTGCCAGCTCGCCGGCGTGCGCGAAGTGGCCGTGCGCGTGTTCGACCGCCCGGTGCGC
>CAXTUT010000073.1:0-9089 GCA_964247465.1 uncultured Caulobacteraceae bacterium
CCCCTCCCCAGAGGGAGAGGATCAGGTCTTCTGCGACCGCACTCGACGGCGCTACTCCCGGGCTTCGTAGAGCTCATCAAGCAGTTGCTCCAGGCGGTCGAGCCGCTCGCCGTCGTCTATGGCCACCTTCCAGACCAGGCGGGCGTCGCGGGCGTCCAGATCGTCGCGCGCCTTGGACAGGCGCTCGGCGCGGGCGGCGCCGTCGAGGTCCAGCGCCACGCCCCTGGGTCCGGCCGACGCCTTGACGACGCCCAGCTCCCGACAGAGCCGGCCCAGCCTCGCAAGGCTCAGCAGAGTCTGCGCTGGCGGCGGGGGCGGCCCGAAGCGGTCTTCCAGCTCGTGGGCGAAGGCGCGCACGGCCTTGGGCGTGTCCAGCCGGCTCAGCCGTGCGTAGAGGTTCAATCGCACCTCGTCGTCCGGGATGTAGTCGGCCGGCAGTTCACCGGCGACGCCCAGGGCGAGATCGGGATCGGGGCGCTCGTCCACCGGTTCGCCGCGGGCGTGGCGAACGGCGCGCTCCAGCAGCCACTGGTACAGCCCCACGCCGATCAGCTTCAGGTGGCCGGCCTGGTCTTCCCCGACCAGGTCGCCGGCGCCGCGCAGGTCCAGGTCGCGGGCGCTGATGGCCATGCCTGCGCCCAGCCGGTCGTAGGCGACCAGGGTCTCCAGACGCGCGCGGGCGGCCTCGCTCAGCGGATGGCCGGGATCGTGCAGCAGGTAGGCGCTGGCCTGGGCGCGCCCGCGTCCGACGCGGCCGCGGAGCTGGTGCAGCTGGGCGAGGCCGAAGCGATCGGGATGGTCGACCAGCATGGTGTTGGCGCGCGGCACGTCCAGCCCGCTCTCGACGATGTTGGTGGCCAGCAGCACGTCGCCGTCGCCGTCGGCGAAACGCACCATGACGTCGTCGACCTCGGCTGCGGCGAGCTCGCCGTGCGCCACCAGCACGCTCAGCTCCGGCGTCCATTCGGCCAGCCGGGCGCGCAGAGGCTCGATGTCCTCGATGCGCGGGGTGACGACGAAGCTCTGGCCGCCGCGCGCGCGTTCGCGGCGGAGGGCGGTGGCGATCGTCGCGGGGTCGAACGGCTGCAGCAGGGTGCGCACGGGCCGGCGCCGGGCCGGCGGCGTGGCGATGACGCTGATGTCCTGGATGCCGACCATGGCCGCCTGCAGCGTGCGCGGGATCGGCGTGGCGGTGAGCGTCAGCACGTGCGCGTCCGGCGCCAGGGCGTGCAGCGACGCCTTCAGCTTGGCGCCGAAGCGTTGCTCCTCGTCGATGATGAGCAGGCCGGGGTCCTTGAAGGCTACGTCCTTGGCGCCCAGCGCATGGGTGCCGATCACCAGTCCGATCTCGCCGCTGGCCAACCCCGCCTTGGTCGCCTTGATGTCGGCGGGGGAGGCGAGGCGGGAGAGCTGCCCGACCTTGACGCCGAACTCGGCGAAGCGGCGCTGGAACGTCTGGACGTGCTGGCGGGCGAGCACGGTGGTCGGCGCAGCCAACGCCACCTGGCGTCCGGACAAGGCCACCGCCGCGGCGGCGCGCAGGGCCACCTCGGTCTTGCCGAAGCCGACGTCGCCGCACACCAGCCGGTTCATCGGCCGGCCGGCCTTCAGGTCGTCCAGGATCGCCTCGATGGCCGCCGCCTGGTCGTCGGTCACGGCGTAGGGGAAGCGGGCGACGAAGCGCTCGTAGGCCTGGCGCGGCGCGTTGATCCGTTGGGCGTGCGTCTCGTCGCGCGTCTTCGCCAAAGCGACCAGCTCGCGCGCGGTCTGGACGATGGAAGCGTCGACGTCGGTGCGCCGTTTGGCCCAGCTGTCGGCGTTCAGCTTGTCCAGCGTCACGACGTCGGCTTCCGCGCCGTAGCGCCACAGCTTGCGCAACTCCTCCGCCGGGACGAGCAGGGCCGCGCCGTCGCGGTACTCCAGCCGGGCCGTGGCGCGCGCCACGCCGTCCGCCTCCACGCTGTCGAGGGCGCGCAGTACGCCGACGCCATGCGCCTCGTGGATCACCACGTCGCCGAAGCGAAGGTCAGGCTCGGCCTGCAGCAGGGGCGTCGCAGCGCGCGCGCCGTGGTGCGCGCGCGTACCCAGCACGTCCTGCGCGGAGATCACGCAGACCCGCGCGTCCGCGGTCTCGAAGCCGCGATCCAGCTCAGACGTCAGGCTGACCAGGGCCGGCCCTTTGAGCTTGCGCACCGCCGTCCAGTCGTCCACCGGCTCGCAAGCGCGGCCGGTCCGCCGCTCGAGCTCGCCAGACAGGCGGCGCACGTCGGCGGCCGGCCCTGCGAGCACCACGACAACGTCGGCCTTCATCTTTTCGCCGACGTGGCTGGCCAGATCGCGCAGAGGGGCCGCGCCGAGGGCGAACAGAGGCGTCGCCGCCGCCTCCGTCTCCAGCACGACCGCCTCGCGGCCTGCGATCAGGGTCCCGGCTTCGCTGGCGTCCAGATAGAGCGCGTCCGGTCGCGGCGGCGGCGCGCCTTGCGGCTTGAGCTCGCCGGCCGTCCTGAAAGCCGCCACGATCTGCTCGGAAAGCGCGGCGAGGCGCGGCAGGACTTGCGCCGTCACGCTGACGGCGGCCGCCGGGGCGTGATCGAGAAGCGTCGCCAGCGGCCCGGACAGGCGCGGCAGGTCGTGCTCGACGCCGAGCGGTCTCGGCCCCTCAACGGGAAAGATATCCCGGTCGGCGTCGGTGGCGGGCTCGATCAGTTCGGAGGCCGGCCGGAGCGTCAGCGTCTCCAGCAGGGCGGTGGTGAGCTGGCTTAGGGGATCGAAGGCCGACAGCGCGCGCACCTGGCCGTCTTCGAGCTCCAGGCGGGCGGGCCCGTCGGCGTCGGGCGGAAAGATGTCCGCCACCTCGCCGCGCACGCAGATGTCGCCCGGCTCGGCGACTTCGTCTGTGGAATGGTAGCCCGTGCGCCGGGCGAAGGCGGCGACGGCGTCCCTCTCGCCGGGCGTGTCCAGCGCCACCCGATGCTCCAGGCCCTGGAGCGCTGACGCGCATAGCGTGCGCTGGATCAGCGCTTCTGGCGAAGTCACAACGAGCCGTCCGCCGTCAGCCGGGCGGGCGAGGGCCACCAGGGTGGCCATGCGCGCGCCCATGCTGGCGAGCGACGGAGACGCTCGGTCGTAGGGCAGGCAGTCCCAGGGCGGGAACGCCAGCACCTCCAGCTTCGGGTCGAGCGACCGGGCCAGCGTCGCGATCCGGTCCGCCGCCCGCTCGTCGACGGCGAGGTGGATCAGGCCTCCGGCGCGTCCTGCGGCGGCCTGGACCAGGGCGGCGGCGATGGCGGCGTGCGGCGGCGAGGCGGCGCGCGCTTCAGGGCCTGCAGTGTCCGACGACGCGTCGCCCCGCTCCTCGTCCGGCGATCGTTGGGCCAGATCCATACGCCATTCCCCGTTACAGGCCTGCACAACAGGGCCGCGGGCGTGATGTTCCGCTAAGCCGCGCAGGACTGCGGACGCCTCAGCCGGGGTGCAGGGCCGCCTTGGCGTCGCTGGAAGTGGGATTGATCGGGCCGCGCTTGCTGCCGACCCATTCTCGCCAGAGCAGGATGAGCGCTGCGAGCAGGGCCGGGCCCACGAACAGGCCGATCAGACCCCAGGCCTCCACCCCGCCCAGGATGCCGAACAGCACCCAGACGAACGGGAGCTTGGTCGCGCCGCCGATCAGGGTGGGGCGCACGAAGTGGTCGGCGATGAAGGTGACGACCAGGCCGAGCACGATGATCACGATGGCGGCGACCACCTTGTTCACCACCAGCAGCACCAGCGCCGCCGCCGCCAGCGCTACGGTCGTGCCGAACGGGATCATGGCCAGGATGGCGGTGAACAGGGCGAACAGGGTGGCGTGCGGAACGCCGCAGGCCCAATAGGCCACCCCCAGGATCACACCCTCGCCGAGACCCACCAGCACCAGACCGTTGACGGTGCCGTGGACCGACAGGATCATCTGGCGGCCTACATCCTCGCCCGCCGGACCGAAGGCGCGTCGGCTGGCGACCCGGAACTGGTCGACTACCGCGTCGGCGTCGCGCAGCAGAAAGAACAGGGCGAGCAGCATGAAGCCCAGCAGCACGACGCGGTGCACCGCCTCGGCCCCGAAATGGCGGGCGAAGTTTAGCAGGCCGCCCTGCATGGCGTGGCTGGCGAGGTCCGACATCGCGCCAGGCCGGCCGATGTTGGTGCGCCAGAGATCGGTCAGCTTGGCCCCATCGGGCAGGTGCTGCAGGAAGGGCGGCGGCGCGATGCCCTGGGCGCGCACCTGCTGCACCCACTGGGCGACGGAGTGGGCGTCGGTGGCGGCGGGCAGGGCCACCAGGGTGATGGGGATGACGAAGACGAGCAGGACAAGCAGGATGACCAGGGCGGGCAGCAGCCCTCGCCTGTGCTTGGGCCAGCGGTGCGCCATGCGGTTGAACATCGGCCATATGGCGATGGCGATCACCACCGCCCACGCCAGCGCCGGCAGGAAGCCGCCGAGCGTGTGCAGGCCCGCCCAGACCAGTGCGGCGGTGGCGATGAGGGCGGCGTTGACCTGCGACTTGGTCATCGCCGTGGGTTCATCGCGCACCCACGTGCCCGGCGCCGCCTCTTCGTCAGCCATCACCGTCCCCTTCGTCCCGGCCCACCGT
Organism: uncultured Caulobacteraceae bacterium; assembly: GCA_964247465.1. Lineage (GTDB taxonomy): Bacteria > Pseudomonadota > Alphaproteobacteria > Caulobacterales > Caulobacteraceae > CAHJWH01. The sequence goes on from CAXTUT010000073.1 coordinate 4,632, forward strand.
CTGGCACGAATGGACGGGAGCGTCGACTCGGCGCAACGCTGACGCGGACCTCAGCCCTCCAGTTCGACGTCCCAGTAGAGATAGTCGAGCCAGCTCTCATGCAGGAAATGCGGTGGGAAGCGGCGTCCCAGGTCCTGCAGCTCGTACATGGTCGGCCGTCGGGTGGGCCGGCGCGTGCTCATGCCCGCCTCCTTCGGCGTGCGGCCGCCCTTGCGCAGGTTGCAGGGCGCGCAGGCCGTGACGATGTTATCCCAGCTCGTACGGCCGCCGCGGGAGCGCGGCTGGATGTGGTCGAAGGTCAGGTCCGACTGGGAGCCGCAATACTGGCAGGTGAAGGCGTCGCGCAGGAACAGGTTGAAGCGGGTGAACGCCGGCGGCCGGTCCTGGATGATGTAGCTCTTCAGCGCCACCACGCTCGGCAACTTCATCTCGAACGACGGGGAGCGGACCACGAAGTCGTAGTTGGAGACCACCTCGACCCGTTCCAGGAACACCGCCTTGATCACCTCCTGCCACGGCCATAGCGAAAGCGGATAATAGGACAGCGGCCGGAAATCCGCGTTGAGCACCAGCGCCGGCCAGCCAGACGGCGGCCGCGTCAGCACATGCATGGCGCCCGTCCGCGGACCGGCGCGGCTGGTGGAGAAACCTTGGAGTTCGCTGGCGGTGACGGCTTGACTGAAGACCGGCCTCCTTCGGATGGGCCGGGTGTGTCGCCACTCGGCCGCCCGCGTCAAGCCTTAAGCGATTCTTGGCGACAGCCCTATGACGGCCGCCCAGAGTCGAAGGTCGCTCGGCGAGCGGGTCGGCGGGTCACTGGGTCAGCTTGATGTTGTTACGCTTGTTGCCGACGCCCACCGGCACGGGCACGTTCGACGCGCTGTAGTTGGCGTTGATCACCAGCTGCGCGCCGCCGTTGACCGTGACGTTCTGCGCGTCGATGACGGTCCAGGGCGTCGTGTCGCCGGATTTGGCGCTGCCCTGCACCGCCAGCGTCGCCGTGGGCACGTATACCGTGCCGGTCAGTCCGGTGATGAAGTCGCTCTGCAGTGAGAACGATCCTGTGTAGGTGCGGTCGGCGACGAGGACGAAGCCGGCGAGCGGGCCGCTCTGCCGACCGCCCAGACTGATCGTCGTCTTGGCGCCGGACGGGTTGAGCACCGCCTGGTTGTCGAACACGAGGTCGACGTCCGTGCCGGTCAGGGTGGAGCCGCCGCTGATCGTCAGCGTCTGGCAGAAATAGTGGTCCCCAGGGGCCAGGGTCACCGCGCTACCGCCCGAGATGTTGACCTGCCCGGCGTGCACGCCCGCCGGCAGGGTCTGGGTGGCTCCGCCGCTGATGTTGACGCCGGGGCCCGCGTTGGAGGGCGAGCAGGCGGTGGGCGGGTTGACGTTGAGGTTGGCGAACGGGTCCTGCACGGGGGGCGCCAGCACATTGGCCGCCGGCGTGATGGGCCCGGTGGCGACTGTGCCGGCTTCGCTGATCGAGGCCAGCAGCGAGGCCTGCGGATCCACCGTCAGGTCCTGGTTGGAGTGCACAAGGCACTGGCCCGCCTGCAACTGGCTTGTGCCGGTGACGTGGATGACGCCGGTCAGGTTGGTCGCGACACCGAGCACGCAGAGCGGGGCGGTGCTCTGGCCTTGGGCGGAGGAGGTCACGTGGGTGTGAAAACCGCCCGGGGGCAGCAGATCTCCGAAGAACGAGGCTCTCTGGGTGTCGACCGCGACGGTCATGGTCCCGCTGGCCCCTACGGTCGCCGTCACCGTCACCGTGGCGTAGCGCGCGACATCGCTGAGCAGCGTCTGGGCGTAGGCCTGGGTGCGCTGGTCGGCGCCCACGGGCGTCACCGCGAGTTGCTGGGCGCCCTCCAGGGCTGCGGAGTCGGCGACGTCCTGCGTCCGCTTCTTGTCGGTCAGGACCTGGTTCAACTCTATGGCGCCCAGGCTGGTGACCAGCAGCACCGGAAGCATGAGCGCGAAGATGACGGCCACGTTGCCGCACCGGCTCGCGCACGCCCGATGCGGCAGACGCCAGAGCCGCTCGATGGCCTCGGGGCGGTGGGAGAGCGCCCGCACTAGGTCGGGCGCGGCGGAGCGAGGGCGGGCTCCACCGCGTCGGCGAGCAGGGTGCCGTAGCGGATGGCCGCCCGCCGGATATCCGCAGGCCCACGCATCGCCTCGCGCACAAGTTCTGCGCCCTCCCGCGCCAGAACCCGCATGGCGGCGTGCGCCGGCGGCGTCGCGGCGTGCGGCTCCGGGCGGCGGGCGCGAAGGACGTAGCGGATCTGATAGCTGAGCAGCCGCCAGTTGATCGGCTTGACCAGGAAGGAGGTCGCGCCCGCCTGGAAGGCGCGGTCGATGGCGTGCACGTCCTCGCGTCCCGTCACCACGATGACCGGCAGGTCGCGGGTGGCGGGATCGGCCCTGAGCCGGGCCAGGACGTCGAAGCCGTCCATCCGCGGCATCTCCAGGTCGAGCAGCACGATGTCGGGCGCGCGCTCGGCGATGACCTGGAGGGCCTCGATCCCGTCACGGGCAAGGACGACGTCGGCCTTGTCGGTGGAGAGGTGCACGACGCCGAACTCACGCATGATCGGGTCGTCGTCGACGAACAGGATGCGCGTCGCGTCCTGCAGCACATAGAAGAATTCGCCCGCGATCGCGGCCTGCTCCTCCATGCGTCCACCCCACTTCAAAACGTCGCGTCAGCCTTAAGCCCGCAGTCATTAATCCGCGGTAACTCCGCCATAGGGGCTCGCCTGATCTCGCGGGCGGCGGGGTTGTCATGGACGGGGGCGAGGCCAAACGCCGGGGCGGGGCGGCGCGCAGGCGGCGCAGCCTGCGGGGCAAGCTCATCTTCCTGGTGGTCTCCTCGGTGGGCGTGGCCGTGGCGTTGGTCGCAGGCGTCTCGGCGCTTCGGGAAGGCCAGCGCGACGCCGAAGTCCAGATCGACCGCCTGCGCACCACGGCCACGGTGATGAGTTCGCTGTCGGCTGAGGCGACCGCCGCCGGCGACCGGCGCCGCGGCTATGAGGTGCTGCGCTCCATCGCCCGCATGCCGGGGGTGTTCTACGCCCGCATCGCCGCGCCCGACGGACGGGTGCTGGTGCAGACCGGCTCCGGCGCGCGGCTGATCAGCGACGAGACGCTGAGCGCGGAGAGCCGCGAACGGCCCAGCCTGCTGTCCCAGCTGCAGAGCCGCACCGTAGAGGTGAGCGCGCCGATCCGCGCCGGCGGCCAGACCGTCGGCGCCCTGGTGCTGGTCAGCCGCACCGAAGGCGTGCTCGCCCGACTGGCCTCCAGCCTCGAGATCAGCCTGCTCGCCGCGGCCGCAGCCCTAGCGGTCGGTCTGGTCGTCGCCTGGCGCATGCAGCGCTCGATCACCACGCCGGTCCTGGCGCTCACCCGATCCATGGACCAGGTGCACAGGGACCACGACTTCAGCGGCAGCGTCCAGGTGCATGCCGACGACGAGATCGGCGAGCTGGTCGCGGGCTTCAACCGCATGCTCGGCGAGATCAGGACCCGCGACGCCTCCATCACCGCCCATATGGCTGGCCTCGAAGGCCAGGTCGCGGCGCGCACCGACGACCTGCGCATCGCCAAGGACGCCGCCGAACAGGCCAACAGCGCCAAGTCCGACTTCCTGGCCACCATGAGCCACGAGATCAGGACGCCGATGAACGGCATCATGGTCATGGCCGAGATGCTGGCCGGCGGCGACATGGCGCCCCGCCAGCGCCGCTTCGCCGAGGTGATCGCCAAGTCGGGATCGAGCCTGCTGGCTATCATCAACGACATCTTGGACTTCTCCAAGATCGAGGCCGGCAAGATGGACCTGGAGGCGGTCCCCGTTGACCTCTCCGAGGTGGTGGAGGACGTCTGTTCGCTGTTCTGGGAGCGGGCGTCGTCCAAGGGCCTGGACCTGGCGTCCTACGTCGATCCGGCCACGCCGCGGCTGGTGGCGGGCGACCCGGTAAGGTTACGCCAGGTCATCGGCAACCTGGCCAACAACGCGATCAAATTCACCCAGACGGGCGGAGTGCTGATCGAGGTCGAGCCGGACACCGCGGGGTCGGTGCGGGTCAGCATCCACGACACCGGCATCGGCATCCCCAAGGACAAGATCGCCGGCGTGTTCGGCGCCTTCAGCCAGGCCGACCAGTCCACCACCCGCAAGTTCGGCGGCACGGGGCTGGGACTGGCCATCTGCAAGCGGCTGGTGGACGCCATGGGCGGCCGCTTCCACGTGACCAGCGAGCTCGGCCGCGGCTCCAGCTTCGCCTTCCACCTGCCGGTGCAGGCGCTGGAGCCGGCGCAGCCCTGGCCGCAGCCTCGCGCCGCAGGCGACAAGGCGCTGCTGGCCTCGGCGGGGCTCTCCAGCCGCCGCGCCATGGCGCGATACCTCGCCCGCGCCGGGTACGGCCTGGCCAAGGCGGGCGACCCGCCGGCCCTGAT
>CAXTUT010000074.1:0-9058 GCA_964247465.1 uncultured Caulobacteraceae bacterium
ATCCAGCGTCGCACGGATGTTGCGCTCCACGATCAGGTCCACATCCGTCTCCGTGGTCGCGGAGACCGCGCCCATGTGGATGATGGCGTCTGGCGGGACGGGCAGGGCGTTAAGCCAGGCCATCAGCGCTTCGGGCCGCACGATGTCGTGCAGGGCCGCGTCGCGCAGGTTGGTCCATTTGGCGCCGTCGCCGAACCAGTCGCAGGCGACCACCTGCGCGCCCTCCGCCGCCAGCATCGCAGCGATGTTGGAGCCGATGAAGCCGGCCGCGCCGGTGACGACGATCAGGCCATTTGCGACCGACATGCTCAGGCCGCCGGCTCGCCCATGAAGGTCGGCATCCAGCCCTCGTGGGCGTCGCGCAGGTCATCCAGGTCGACGGCGCACAGCGGCCCGTCCGCGCCCTCCAGAGCCAGTTCGCAGCCGCCCGCCTTGCCGATGACGAAGTAGGCGACGCCCGCCGCCTCCGCCGCCGCATCCAGGGCGTCGAGCCGGTCTATGGGCAGGGCTAGGAGGTAGCGCCCCTGGTCCTCGCCGAAGAAGATGGCCGCATCGGGCAGGTTTGATTGAATGGAGACATGGGCGCCGACGCGGCTGGCGAGCGCCATGTCCGCCATCGCGCCCACCAGCCCACCGTCCGACAGGTCGTGGACGGCATGGACCTCGCCCGCCCGGATCAGGCCGCGCACAAGATCGCCGCAGCGCTTTTCCGCTGAGAGGTCGACCGGCGGCGGCGCCCAGGGGCCGCCTTGCAGCGCGCCCGCGTGAAGCCCCTCGCGCAGGTAGAGGCTGGCGCCGAGCTCACCGCGCGTCTCGCCGAGCAGGACGAGCGTATCTCCCGGCCGCATCTTCGAGAAGCCCATGGCGTGAGCGTAGTCGTCGATCAGTCCCACCGCGCCCACCGTCGGGGTCGGCGGGATGGCCATCCCGTTGGTCTCGTTATAGAGCGACACGTTCCCGCTCACGACGGGGAAGTCGAGCGCACGGCAGGCCTCGCCCATGCCGGCGATGGCGCGCACGATCTGGCCCATGATCTCCGGCCGCTCCGGATTTCCGAAGTTCAGGTTGTCGGTCACAGCGATCGGTTCGGCGCCCACCGCCGTCAGGTTGCGCCAGGCCTCCGCCACCGCCTGCTTGCCGCCTTCGTACGGGTCGGCCGAGACATAGCGGGGGGTAACATCGGACGTCATGGCCAGCGCCTTGCGCGTCCCGTGCACCCGCACCACGCCGGCGTCCGCGCCCGTGGCGCTGTCGGCCAGGGTGTCGGCCATGACGTGGCGGTCGTACTGCTCCCAGAGCCAGCGCTTGGAGGCCATGTCGGGGCAAGCCATCAGGCGCAGCACCGCTGTGCCCCAATCGGCGGGCGGCGCGACGTCGGTGGGCTCCAGGCGCGGACGCGGCGGCGGCTCGCTCCAGGGCCGGTCGTAGAGCGGGGCGTCGTCGGACAGGGGCGCCAGCGGCAGATCGCAGACCACCTCGCCGCGGTGGCGCAGCACGATCCGCCCGGTGTCGGTGGTGGCGCCGATCGCGGCGGCGTCCAGGCCCCATTTCTCGAAGATGGCGTAGGCCTCGCCTTCGCGTCCTGGCTTCAGGATCGCCAGCATCCGCTCCTGGCTCTCCGACAGCATCATCTCATAGGCGCTCATGCCGGTTTCGCGCTGGGGCACCGCGTCCAGATCGAGCTCGATTCCGACGCCGCCCTTGCCGGCCATCTCCACCGACGAGGAGGTCAGGCCCGCCGCCCCCATGTCCTGAATCGCGGCCACGGCGCCGGTGGCCATCAGCTCCAGCGTCGCCTCGATCAGCAGCTTCTCGGCGAAGGGATCGCCGACCTGGACGGTCGGTCGCTTGGCGTCGCTGTCCGCGTCGAACTCCGCGGACGCCATGGTGGCGCCATGGATGCCGTCGCGCCCGGTCTTGGAGCCGAAGTAGACCACCGGAAGTCCCGCAGACGGCGCGGCGGAGTAGAAGATCTTGTCGGCGTCGGCGACCCCGACGCACATGGCGTTGACCAGGATGTTGCCGTCGTAGCCGGCATCGAAGTTGGTCTCGCCGCCCACCGTCGGCACGCCCACGCAGTTACCGTACCCGCCTATGCCGGCCACCACGCCCGCCACCAGTCGCCGCGTCTTCGGATGCTCCGGCGAGCCGAAACGAAGCGCGTTCAGCAGCGCCACCGGTCGTGCGCCCATGGTGAAGACGTCGCGCATGATGCCGCCCACTCCGGTGGCGGCGCCCTGGTAGGGCTCGATGAAGCTTGGATGGTTATGGCTTTCCATCTTGAAGATGCAGGCGAGCTTGGTTCCGTCCGGCCCGTCGCCGATGTCCACCACGCCCGCGTTCTCCCCCGGCCCGCAGATGACCCGCGCGCCGGTGGTGGGCAGGGTCTTCAGGTGCAGGCGCGAGGACTTGTAGGAGCAGTGCTCGCTCCACATCACCGAGAAGACCCCAAGCTCCACCGCGTTCGGCTCGCGTCCGAGCCGCTGGAGGATGACGGCGTATTCCTCGTCCTTCAGCCCATAGTCGCGGGCGAGGGCGGCGGTCGATTGGGCGTGAGCGGCGTCCATGGCGCCCGGTTAGCCGATTTCGCGGGCGGTGTCAGTCGGCGGCGGCCATGGAACGGGCGCCCGGCGCGGCCCTTTACCCAGGGTACTTTGCGACGGATTGAAGGAGTGACGCATGGACAAGCCCGATCCCACGCCGCGCGGGAACGCTCTCGAGCAGATGTTCGATCGTCCCCTGACGCAGCCGCCCGAGGGCGAGGACGGCGTCGGCTCCACGCTCGGCCAGGACGTCAGCGTCAAGCATGAGCGTGAAGAGGACGCCCGCCACGGCGCCCATCGCATAGACGCAGAGGAAGCCTGATCATGGATGAAGATCGCGAAACCACCTACGACCCCTCCAGCGTGGAGATCGACCGGGGACGCCAGCAGGGTCTCGGCATGGGCGCCCGAGACCTGGCGGGCCAGCGAGACCCGCAGGTCGCCGCGCCCGCCGACGACGCCGAAGAGGACGCCGACAGCGCGGAGGCGGACGAGGCCGAAGACGAGAAGGGCGCGGGCATCTGAAGCCAGGAGCCCGGGGGGCGTCCATCGAGACGCCCCTTTGTGGTTCCTCAGGATGAAGACGGATGTTGGGGCGGTCTCAGGTCAAAGGCCGAAGCTTACTGCGGGTCGAAACTGATCCGCCCTACCATCCTTCGTCACCCTCCAGTTTGCGCCGAGAACGACGGACGTTGTGGGATGGATTGCTGAGCGAGGACGGTGGCTAACAGATGGAGACGCTGAACGCTCGTCCCATCGAACGTCTCAGCCCCAGTGGCGCACGGGCCCGATGTCGACGTGGACGAAGTCCGAAGAGGGATAGTAGCCCACGCCGCCGCGGCCGATGGCCAGCGCCGCCTTGTGAAGGTGGGCGAGTTCGACGTCCTCGAGTCGGATGTCGGAGGCCATGCCCTTCATGTGATAGCTGTTCTGGGCCACGCCCGAGGTGGTCTCATGCAGCATGGCGTTCGTCTTGGGCGAGCGATAGCCGGAGATGATCTGGAACGGCTGGCGGCTCTCGGTCACGTCGCGGATGGTGTGCCAGAGGTCGAACAGCTCAGGCTGCATCTCGTGGATCTCGCCGGTGCGATAGTCGCGCATGACGTGGTTCATCGCCTGCAGCGCGTCGGGCACATACTGGCCGCGGTCGTAGTAGATGGCCGAGATCGATTCGCCGGTATGCAGGTTGTGCACGGCGACCTCGCGCGGACCGATCCCACCCGGAGCGCCCCAGAACCCCTGCGCCTTGCCGACGCCGGGAAGAAGCGCCGCTCCCGCCGCCATGGAGGCGCTGGACAGGCCGAGCTTGAAGAGATCGCGTCGTGCGTACACCGATAACACCTTCACGCCGTTGCACTCGGAGCGTTAACTACGTTCGTCGGCTCTTCCCGCCGACAGGACACGTTGTCTCACACCCCGATTGAGCGGCCGTTAAGCGGTGAGGTTGACGGGATCTGAATCGCGACCTTTCGACGCGTTCAGCAGCTGGATAAGCTGATGATCCCAATCGTAGGCGTCGGCGCGGAACTGAGTCTGCCCGGCGTTGTCCACGAACGCGGTCCAGTAGAGGATGTAGACTGGAATCGTCTGGGACAGGGGAACGCGTATGGTGTCCTCGGTCTGGATCACCGTATCGATGCGCTGGACCGGCCAGCTGGCGTTGTCCTCCAGCAGCAGCGACGCCAGCGCCTTGGGCTGTTCCAGGCGCACGCAGCCGTGGCTGGCCAGGCGCGAGCTGCGCCCGAAGCCCGCTTGCGCGGGCGTATCGTGCAGGTAGACGCCGAACGAATTGGCGAAGTCGAACTTGAAGCGGCCGAGCGCGCTCTTGGGTCCGGCGTGCTGCACCAGCCGCCCGTCGACCACGTGGTATTTATTGCGGGCTAGGTACTCGTGGTCCTTGTGCGCCTTGGGCCAGATTTCCTTCCTGGCGATCGAGTCGGGCACGTGCCAGGGCGGATTGAGCACGATGGAGGAGATGTTGGCGCGCAGCATCGGCGTCTGGTCCTCCGGCTTGCCGGCGACCGCCTTCATGGCCATCACCGGCTCCCCGTCGCGATAGACGGCCAGCACCGCTGCGGCGATGTTCACCTGCACGCGGGTGTCGGGCAGCTGGCGCGGCAGCCAGCGCCAGCGCTCCATGTTGGCCTCGATCTGCAGGATGCGCTGGCCCACCGGCGCGTTCAGGGCCGCGAGCGTGGGCGCGCCGACATCGCCGTCCGGCGTCAGACCGTAGCGCCGCTGGAACCGCTCCACCGCCGCCTGCAGCGGCGCATCGAAGGTGTCGGGAGCGTCGGCGGCGGCGGGAACGGCGCTGTCTTCCGCGCTCAGCCGCTGACGCAGGGTGGCGACGCGGGCGTCGGTTGCGCCGAGCGTCAGCGCCACGTCGCTCTCCGCCACCGTCGGCCATGCATGGCTGCTGGCGATGGCGCGGTAGGTCGCCAGGCTTTTGCGCAGCGCCTGATAGCCCTGGTAGCGCGGCGGCAGGCTGTCCAGCCAGGGCTGCAGCCGGTCGTCGGCGACGGCCGAGGCGAACTCCGGCCGGGGATCGTAGGCCGCGGGGCGCACCGACCAGTCCTCCAGGAAGGCTGAGGGCGCCAGCCGCTGGCCACGCTGGGCGCGGGCGTAGGCCAAGATCGCCGTTCTCAGCTTCGCCTGAGCGGCCGGGGATTGCAGCGTTTGCGCCTTGATGGCGTCGGCGAGTTCGGGCGAGGTGAACTCGTCCTTGCGGAAGCCGTGACTTGGCGCATCCGCTAGAGCCTTCACCAGGGTGTCGACCTGATCGGCCTTCAGTCCGCGTTCCGCCGCTCCCGCATGGCCAGTCGCCGTGGCGGCCAGCGCCAGGGACCCGGCGAGCACCGCGCGGCGATGGGGCGGCTCGGACGACCGGGCGGGCATGGGACGCTCTCCACGCCTGCGCGATACACGCAAGCGTGCTCTCGTTACGGTGCGGACGCCATGGCCCGCAAGCGGCGATCGCGAACGAAGCGGCAACGATGCAGCCTGTGAGACAAAACGCCGAGCTTGGCCTTGATGCGCCCGCCTCTAGCGTGCGCTCCTGCGCCGCCTGATGGAGCCGGCGTGCTCGCCAGGAGGCCATGCTTGACCGCGCCCAAGACCCGCTTGTCCCAGGCCCTGGCGATCACCCGCGTGGCCAGCGGCAACTTCCTGGAAATGTACGATTTCATGGTGTTCGGTTACTTCGCCGCCGCCATCGGTCGCGCCTTCTTCCCCGGTGGCGACAGCTTCGTCAGCCTGATGAAGTCGCTGATGACCTTCGCCGCCGCCTTCCTCATGCGGCCCGTGGGCGCGCTGGTGCTGGGCGCCTACACCGACCGGCACGGGCGGCGCGCCGGGCTGCTGCTGACGCTGGCGCTGATGTCGGTAGGGATCGCCACCCTGACCTTCATGCCGCCCTATGCGGTGATCGGGCTGGCGGCGCCGGTGCTGGTGCTGCTCGGGCGGCTGCTGCAGGGCTTCTCCGCCGGCGTGGAGCTCGGCAGCGTCTCGGTCTACCTGGCCGAAATCGCGCCGCCAGGCCGCAAGGGCTTCTACGTCAGCTGGCAGTCGGGCAGCCAGCAGGTGGCGGTGATCACCGCGGCCCTGGTCGGCGTGGCGACCGAGCGCTTCGTCTCGCCGGCGGCCATGGGGAGCTGGGGCTGGCGCATTCCGCTGCTGGTCGGCTGCCTGATCGTGCCGCTGCTGTTCCTGCTGCGCCGCCACCTGCCCGAGACCGAGGCGTTCCAGGCCTCACACGCCACGAGCCTGCGGGAGGTGGCGCAGGAGATCGGACGCGCGTGGCCCGTGGTGCTGGTGGGCATGATGCTGGCGGTCATGACCACGGTGAGTTTCTACACCATCACCGCCTACACCCCGACTTTCGGCGAGCACGAGCTGCACCTGTCGGCCATGACGGCGCTTGGCGTGACGCTGTGCGTGGGCCTGTCCAACCTCCTGTGGCTGCCGGTGATGGGCGCGGTCTCGGACCGGGTCGGGCGCCGGCCGCTGCTGATCGCCTGCACGGTGGGCATGCTCGCCACCGCCTACCCGGCCATGGTGTGGCTGACGCGCGCCCCGTCTTTCACCCGCCTGCTGGAGGTGGAGCTGTGGCTGTCGTTCCTCTACGCCAGCTACAACGGCGCGATGGTGGTCTACCTGACCGAGATCGTGCCCCAGCGCCTGCGCGCCACGGGGTTTTCCCTGGCCTACAGCTTGGCCACGGCGATCTTCGGCGGGCTGACCCCGGCCATCGCCACCGGCCTGATCCACTGGACCGGCGATAAGGCCATGCCGGGCGCCTGGCTGTCGCTGGCGGCGCTGCTGGGGCTCATCGCGACGCTGGTGTCGGGGCGGTTTAGTACCGATCGCGGTTGACGCTGGGCCAGACCCTCATTTCGTCGAGGGAGAAGGCGTCAGGCCTCGGCCTCTTCGTCGGGCAGGCCCACGATGTGGAAGCCGGCGTCGACGTGGATCAGCTCGCCGGTGGTGGAGCGGCCGAGATCGGACAGCAGCCACAAGGCGCAGCCTCCCACGCTCTCCACCGAGGTGTCCTCGCGCAGCGGCGCCCAAGCCCTGCCGTGCGCCAGCATGCCCCGTCCACCCGAGATGCCGGCGAGCGAAAGCGTGCGCACGGCCCCGGCCGATATGGCGTTGGCGCGGATTTTCTTCGGTCCGAGGTCGCGGGCGATATAGCGGGTGGACGCTTCCAGCGCCGCCTTGGCCACACCCATGACGTTGTAGTTCGGCACCGTCCGCTCCGAGCCGAGATAGGTCAGCGTCACCAGCGACCCGCCGTTCGGCATGAGCCTGGCCGCCCGGCGCGAGGCGTCCACGAAGGAATAGGCGCTGATGTCCATGGAGCGAGCGAAATTGGCGCGGGTGGTGTTCTCCACGAACGAACCCTTCAGCTCGGTCTTGTCGGAGAAGGCGATGGCGTGAACCAGGAAGTCGATGGTCCCGTACGTCTCCTCCACCTTGGCGAAGGCCTGGTCCATGGAGGCGTCGTCGGTGACTTCGCAGGGGATCAGCGTCTGCACCCCGATGGAGTCGGCGAGGGGACGGACCCGCTTCTCCATCGCCTCCATGATGGTGAAGGCCATCTGCGCACCCTGGGACGCCAGCACGCGCGCGATGCCCCAGGCGATGGAGTCCTTGTTTGCGACGCCCATGACCACGCCGCGCTTGCCCGCCATCATCGTCCCGGCGGGCAGTTCCTGTTCCTCGGCCATGTCGTCTGGGTCTCGTCCTTGAACTGAGCCGCCGGTCTAGAGCCCCGGCGGCCCGGCCTCAACAGGCGCCGCGCTACTGCGGATGTCCGGTGGCCGGATCAGTGCGGGTCTTGTCGGTTTTGGTGGAGGGTTCAGACCCCTCGGGCTCTGTGGCCGGGCGGGGCGGTTTGTCGGCGCGGGTCTTGGCGTTGTCGTTCTCGGTCCCGTGGCTGTGGTCGCGGCCGCTGTCCAGCGGATCGCTGCGGTCGTCGGGGTTGTGGCCGGTCATGGCGTGTCCTCCAAGGGGTGGAAGACTAACGTCGCCTTCGCACGGCCGATCCACCGTCCTAACCTTAGTCAGTCCCCCGCGCCACCAGTCCGCCCGGGAGCAGTTCGGCCCGTCCCGCCAGCGACAGCTCCACCAAGGCCGCCAGCACGCCTGGGGCGGGTTCGCCGAGCGCGCGGACGATCTCGTCGCGCGGCGTCGGCGTCGGCGAAAGCAGGGCGTAGGCGCGCTCGCGCAGGCGGTCCGCGGCGGCGTCTATCGCCGGGTCGTCTACGCTGGGCTGAGCGAACAGGTCCATCTGCGGCTCTGCGGTGTGGCTGAGCCCGCTCAGCACCCGCACCACGTCCTCCACCCCTTCGCAGAGCGCCGCGCCCTGGCGGATCAGCTCGTTGGGCCCGCGGGCGCGGGGATCGAGCGGGGAGCCCGGCACGGCGAACACCTCGCGCCCCTGTTCGGCGGCTAGGCGCGCGGTGATCAGCGAGCCCGAGCGCGGCTCGGCCTCCACCACGACCACGCCCAGCGACAGGCCGGAGATGATCCGGTTGCGGCGGGGAAAGTCGCGGGCCGGGGCGCGCCGGCCGCCTGCGGTCTCCGAGGCGCTGCCGCCCAGCGCCACGATGCGGGCGTACAGGTCGGCGTGCTCGGGCGGATAGACGTCGTCCACGCCGCCGGCCAGCACCGCGATGGTGCCGGTCTGCAGTCCACCCTCGTGGGCCGCCCCGTCCACCCCGCGCGCCAGGCCCGAGGACACGACGTACCCGGCTGCGCCAAGGTCTGTGGCCAGGGTGCGGGCGAACCGCTGCCCCGCCGCCGAGGCGATGCGCGCGCCCACGATGGCCACGCCCGGACGGGCGTGGAGCGAGGCATCACCGCGCGCCCTGGCCACGGGCGGCGGCGGGTCGATCTCGCCCAGCAGGCGTGGGAAGCCCGTTTCGCCCGCGGTGAGCAGGACCGCACCGAGCGCCGAGCCCGCGGCCTGCTCCCGTTCGGCCTCGCCCAGGCTCATGATCCGCAGCGGTCCGGCT
>CAXTUT010000075.1:0-9054 GCA_964247465.1 uncultured Caulobacteraceae bacterium
ATCTCCCACCAGCGCCCGCCAGTCGACCAGCGCGCCGGCGGTGTCGCCCCTCTGGGCCTTGGCGAGCGCGATGTAGTAGCGCGCCTGGGGGTTGGCGGGATCGGCGGCGTGGAGCCGGTTGAAGAGGTCTAGCGCCCCGTCGTCGACTTGGCCGTTGTCTGCGATCACTCGCGCCTCGGCGTACTCCGCGTCGAGCTGAGCGTTCGGTGTGCGCGACGCGGCGATGGCGCGCTGATAGGCGGGCACGGCCTCCGCTGCCCGGTCCAGCCGCATGAGGCTGCGGGCGAGGAGGCCCCAGCCGTCGGCGTCGTTGGGATTGGCGGCGAGCTTCGCCTGCAGAGCCTGGATCATCTGACCCATCCGCCCATGCATGCCGTCCGTTCCCGGCGCGAGCGCCGCCGACCCTGCGCCCGCGGCCGCCATGTCGCGCTTGAAGGGGTGGTCGGGCGTCGTGGGCGCGCCGAGCGCGATGTAAATGACCCCGGCGCCCACCACCAGCACAGCCGTCAGCGCGAAAGCGGCCGCCACCGGAGCCCGGCGCGCCGGCTGGGTGTCTTTGACCTGACCGCTGCGCCCAGCCGAGATCAGGCGGCGCTCGATCTCCAGACGCGCACCAGCCACCTCGCTCGCCGGCAGGGTCTCGCGCTCCGCATCGCGCTGCAGCTCGTTGAGTTGGTCGCGGTAGACGGCGGCGTTGTAGCGGTTCGCCGCCGCCGGCTCCGCCAGATCGCGCAGAAGCGGCCGCACGAGGATGACGGCAACGGCGAGCGTCAAGGCCGCGGCGATCAGGAAGAAGAGCATGGACGGTCCTCGGTCAGACGCTGGCTACTCGCGAAGCAGAGCCGCACGTGGCGGGCGGTTTAAGGCCTCAGCTCCGGATCAAACAAAAGTGTAAGCGGCGATCGGTTGGACCACCCCCTTCAGATGCGTCTCTCCCACGGGCCGCACGTCGTCCACCATCTTGGCGAGCGCGTAGGTGTCGTGGCTGAACAGGGTCGTGGTGTCGAACTCCTTGTTGGCCGCCTCAAGCCTTGCGGCGATGACCACCACTTGGCCGTAGGCGGTGTAGTTGAAGCGCTTCTCGCCCCCGAAATTGCCGACCAGCCCCACGCCGGAATTCAGACCCACCCGGGTGCGGCCGAAACGGACCCCCTCCTCCGCCATCTTCGCGCTATAGGCCTTGGAGAAGGCGGCGATGTCGCGTGCGCAGGCCAGCGCCCGGTCGGCGTGGTCGGGCTGCAGCACCGGCGCGCCAAAGAGCGCGATCACTCCGTCGCCAGTCATTTTATCGACCAGCGCCTCGTGCTTCCACAAAATGTCGATCAGTCCATCGAAATAGGCGTTGATGACCACGGAGAAGCGATTGATCTCGGTGTCGGCCACCAGCGTGGAAAAGCTCTCCAGATCGCTGACCAGCACGGTTATTTCCCGCTCGTCGGCGCCGATCTTCACCGGCTCGGCTCCATCCACGATGCGCTCGATCACCTGGGGCGAGAGATAGCGCTCCAGCGTGGACGAATAGAAGGCCCGCTCGCCCGCGAGACGCGCTGCGGCCAGCCGGCTGAGCAGGAAGAAGGCGAGCGCGAACGCTATGGCCGGCGCGGCCACAGGGATCATCACCGCCAGCCTGGCATAGAGGCCGAAGCTCACGAGCAGGTAGCCCACAATTCCCGCCGCGATGATGCCCGTCGAGAGCCACCAGGACAGGCTGACCCGCCCGATCAGCGCGCCGCCGAGCGCCGCCAGGAAGCCCAGCGCCGCCGCCCCGATCCATCCCGGCCGCACCACACGGTCGCCGGCCAGCATCTGGGACAGTGCGTTCGCGTGGACCTCGACCCCCGGCGTCCCCCCGTAATGCCCGGGTAGGAACCGCAGGGGGGTCATGTGCATGTCCTCCTTGATGCTGTCGGAGTCCGCATGCGCCGAGCGCGTCACCGCCCCGATCAGGGCGACACGGCCGCGCAGCAGCTCCGTCGGCAACAGCGACACGTACGCCGCCGAATAAGAAGGGGCGATGGCGCCGAGGTTTTCCGCCGCCAAGCCCGGATCGGGCCTGCGGTAGCGAATTTGGAACGGCGCGGTGGGGGGCGTCGTCCCCATCGTCTTCACCAGCGCCGCCGAGAGCGCGTCTAGCCGGCCCGGCCTGGGATCATAGCGGCGGATCACGTCGTCATAGTCGCTGCTGACGAGGGCGCGCGCATCGGCGTAGTGGAGCTTGGGATCGACGGGATAGTCGACGCCGGGCTTCATGCCTGGATCGACCACCGCCACGACCGGCGTGGAGAGACTGGCGGTCCGCTTCTCGAACTCAGCGAACTCGGCGTTGTCCTTCCAGGTGTCGAGCAGGACGTCCACGCCGATGGCCCGCACGCCCTTGGCGCTCAGCGCCGCGATCAGATCGGCCAGCCACACCTTGTCGACCGGCGCCAGGCAGCGGCACGGCGAGCGGGCGCGCATCGCATCGATGGCCGCGTCGTCCAGCTTGACGATCACCATGGGAGCCGCGTTCGGCGGCGCGCCCAGCGACATGCGCAGGTCGTAGGTCAGGTTCTCTACAAAGCGTACCGGCGTCGTCAGCCCGAGCGCGAGCGCGATAAGCGCCACGGCCGCGGAGATTACGGCGACGATTCCTCCGTCGAGCAGCCTGGCCCGACCGCCAAGACGCGCGCGCAGTCCTTCCAACCGCGAGGTCAAACGCGCGATCAGGCTTCGATTGGATGGCGCCATATCTAACCGCACCCCCATGCGGCCGCGAATGCGTCTTTGAGTTCTCGCCCCACGTACTGTGTGCTAATTCAACCACGTCGTATCACGGCGCTCAACTGGCTCCAGTGGACGACGATCTTCGCGGGAGGGAAATGATGCGCGGGCTGGTTCTTGGCGGCCTTTTGGCCTTGACGGTAGGCGGCGCCGCCCTGGCGCACGATTTCATCGTGGTCAGCTCGACCGACCCGTCGGTGCGCACCGGTCAGCCGCTGGACGCCGGCGCCCACGTGGCGATCGCACCTGGCAAGTCGGTGACGGTGATCCGTACCTCGGGCGAGGTCGTCACGGTGCAGGGCGGCGCTCACGGCGCGACCCTGCCGGGCGCCCAGACCGCGTCGACGGACAGCGGTCGCTTCGACGCCCTGCACGCGCTGTTTCAAGCGCCGCCGGCTGGACGCACCTTCGGCGCCCGGCGCGGCTTCTGCCCCAACGCCGACGCCCTGACCTCCCTCGACTCCATCCTTCAGGCCGACAAGAGCGGCTGCAAGCGCGCCTCTCGCGAGGCGTTCCAGGCCTATCTGAAGAAGGCCGGCGCGCCGGACGCCGACAACCTCTACGCCGCGTCGCCTTCGTCGAACTGACGGCGTTCGCTAAGCCGCGCCCTTGATGAACGGCTTTGTGTAATAGACTGCGGCCGGGAAGTCGCCGGCTAGGGCGGTATGGGAGACCAGTTCGCCCTGGTCCCACATGTGCAGCATGTAGGCGGGCGGCTCCTCGACCAGGATTTCGCGTCCGTCAGCGTGGGTCATGTCGACCGGCGACAGGTTCAAGGTCAGCTGGATCGAGGTCGCGGGCGAGGCCGCGAGCGGGTGGCCGGCGAAACGGGTGACGAACCCCCGGTGCAGATGCCCCGCGGCCAAGGCGCGGATTTGCGAGCGACCGCGCACCGCCCGGTCCAGGTTGTCGATCCATCCGGCATCCTGCGCCGGATCCATCCAGGCGATGCCGCTGGAGACGGGCGGATGGTGCATGAAGACCAAGGTCGCCGTATCGGGCCGTTGGTCGAGGGTGTGCGCCAGCCAGTCGGCCCGCCTGTCGCAGAAGGCTCCGCTGTGACGGCCCTCGTCCAAGGTGTCGCACATGACCACCCGCAGATCCTCAAACTCCATGGCCCACTGAACGAAACCGTTCTCGTCGGTCGACGCGGAAAGCCCGGAGAAAACCTCGAGAAAGGGCGCCCGGGCGTCGTGATTGCCCATCCCGAAGTAGATCGGGATCTCCACATCCTTCAGCGTCTCGCGTAGCGCCAGATACTCGGGCAGGCTTGCGCGGTCCACCAGATCGCCCGAGGCGACGATGGCGACCGGACGCGGCTGCAGCTGATGGATGGAGGTCAGCACCTTCTGCAGGCGCTCCTCGTTGCGGTTCTTGTTCGGCAGATCTTCCGGCGTGGTGACGTGCAGGTCGGTGATCTGAGCGATTGTAAGCATGGCCCCCGTTCCGCTCCCCGGGAGCATCGTGGCATGATTTGCGATTTCGGACAGTTAATCTTGACGCTCGGACACACCGGCCGGCGCAAACGATTTCCCCCTTACATGCGAGCCGACCCTATGCTCTACGCCGGATCAGCCTTTCAGGCTTTCTCTCAGGCTGAGGCGCTCGGCTTCGCTGAGCGGCGAGGGCTCTTCGACAGCCTCGTCCTGGCGGCGCACGTAGACCATCGCCCCGGCCGCTCCAAGCCCCAGCACCGCGAAGGGGCCGAGCCACAGGATCGAGGTCGACCAGTCGAAACGGGGCTTCAGCAGCACGAAGTCGCCGTAGCGAGCGGTCACGGCCGCCACCACCTGACGGTCGCTGTCGCCGGCCACGATGCGATCGCGCACCAGCTTGCGCAGCGCCTGGGCCACCGGCGCGCTGGAGTCGTCGATGGTCTGGCTCTGACAGACCACGCAGCGCAACTCGCGGCTGATGGCGCGGGCGCGCGCCTCCTGCTGCGGATTGGGCAGCTGCTCCTCCGGATTGACCGCCAGGGCCGCGCCGGCTGTCGCGAGGCTCAGCCACGCGGCGAAAAGAAGCAGGGCGGCGGGCGCGCGCTTCATTCGGCGGGCTGCAGGGTCGCAGCGACCGGCTTCGACCGGCGCACGGGCGCGCCGATTCGATAGCGCCCGTCGGAGAGCGAGACGACGCCCCCGCCCACCATGATCAGCACGCCAAGCCAGATCAGCCCTACCAGCGGGTGGACATAGGCGCGCACGACATAGGCCTGGCCATCGTCGCCGCGCGGATCGCCGACCACCAGGTAGAGGTCGCCGAGAGGGGTCAGCCTGTTGGCGGCCTGGGTGGTCAGCGTCTGCGCGATCGGGAACCAGCGGCGCTCCGGGTGCAAGACGGTGAGCTGGCGGTCGCCGCGGAACACCCGGAAGCTGGCGGTGGCGGCCTGGAAGTTGTCGGCGTTGCGCGGATCGACGCTGTCGAAGGCAAGCGTGTAGCCCGCGATCTGCATCCGCTCGCCCGGCCGCATCACCGTCAGCTTCTCGCTCGCCCAAAGCGTCGTGCCGACCATGCCGAGCACGCACACGCCAAGCCCTGCGTGCGCGAGCGCCCCGCCCCAGGCGGAGCGCGGCAGGTTCACCGCGCGTCGCCAGAGCTGCGCCCCGCCGACCCGACCGAACTGGACGCGCGACGCGATGTCTGCGACCGCGCCGGCGACGATCCATACGCCCATCGCGACGCCGACCGCCGAGAGCAGGCGACTCTGCCCGCTGAGCCAGAACCCCGCCGCCGCGGCCACCAGGGTGACCACGGCCGCCAGGCGCAGCCGCTTCAGAGCGGCGCGCCAGTCGCCCCGCTTCCAGGGCAACTGCACGCCTAAGGACATGAAGAGCGCCAGCAACGCCGCGAGCGGCACAGCGGTCCGGACATAGTAGGGGCCGCCGACCGAAATCCGCTGGCCGAACGCCACCTCCGCCACGATGGGCCAGAAGGTGCCAATCGCCACGGTGAACAGGACGGCGGAGAGGACGAGGTTGTTCAGCACCAGCGAGGACTCCCGGCTGACCGCATGGAAGGCGCCGCCGGCCTTAAGGGTGTGGGCGCGCAGCGCATAGAGCAGCAGCGCCCCCCCCGTCATGACCAGGCAGATGGCCAGCAGCAGCAGGCCTCGCTTGGGATCATTGGCGAAGGCGTGGACGCTGGTGAGCAGGCCTGAGCGCACTACGAAGGTGGAGAGCACCGAGGTGGAGAAGGCGGTGATGGACATCAGAATGGTCCAGGCCTTCAGCGTGTCGCGCTTCTCGATCACCGCGGCGCTGTGCAGGAGCGCGGTGCCCGCGAGCCAGGGCATTAGCGAGCCATTCTCCACCGGATCCCAGGACCAGAAGCCGCCCCAGCCGAGCACGTAGTAGGCCCAGGCCGCGCCCATGCCGATGCCGAGCGTCAGGCTGGTCCAAGCGCCGAGCGTCCAAGGCCGAACCCAGCGCGCCCAGGCCGGGTCGACCCGGCCTTCCAACAGGGCCGCCACGCCGAAGGAGAAGGCGACCGAAAAGCCGACGAAGCCGAGGTAGAGGAAAGGCGGGTGGAAGGCGAGGCCGGGGTCCTGCAGCAGCGGATTCAGGTCCTGGCCGTCCGGCGGAACCGGCGACAGGCGCGTGAAAGGATTGGAGGTGAAGAGTGCAAATCCGATGAAGGCGGCGATGACGACGGCCTGGACGCCCAGCACCCGTGCGCGCAGCGTTGGCGGCAGGTTGCGGTCGAGCACCGCGACCAAGCCGCCAAGGATCGCCAGGGTGACGATCCACAGCAGCATGGAGCCCTCGTGGTTCCCCCAGACGCCCGCGACCCGGTAGATCAGCGGCAGGGCGGAATTGCTGTTTTGGAATACGTTCTGGACGCTGAAGTCCGAACTGACGTGCGCCCAGGTCAGCGCCCCGAAGGCCAGGGCGGCCAGCAGCGCCAGGGTCACCGCAGCGGGTCCGGCCACACTGATGGCGTGCGGATTGCGCGTGTGGCCCCCCCACAGACCCGTTCCGGCTTGGACCAGGGCGATCAGGAAGGCCAGCACCAGGGCGTAATGGCCCAGTTCGACGATCATGGGCTACGCGACTCCGACAATCGTCACCGGGTGTCCGTCACCGCGGCCGCCACTGGAATGGGAGAGCTGCGATCCTACGCGAGCCGTCGCCGAGCGTCTCCATCTCGTGACCCTTCAGGGCCGGCGCGCTGGGATCGGCGGCGTGGAAGGTGTGGCAGCTGATGCAGGGCGAGCGCACCTTGGCGAAAGCGTGCGCGCCGGCATGACAGCTGCGGCAGGTCTCGATATCAGGCATCAGCACGTCGGTCGCGGACTGCGACTTGCGCGCGGCGTGGCACTGCTCGCAGCTCATGCCCGCGGTCATGTGCGCGCTGTGGTCGAACTGGGCGCGCGGCAGAAAATGCTGCTCCAGCACCACGGGCGCGACCCCGTAGTTCAGACCGCTGGCGGGCTTCAGGATCTGGTGGCAGCCATAGCAGGCGCCGCCCGGGGAGAAGATGGCGCGGATGCGGTCGGCGGCGCGGGTATCGGCGTGGGTGAAGGCGACCTGGCGCATCTCGGCGCTCCGGTCGGCGGCGGCCTGGCCGGGCAGGCGGCGGTCGTCGGCGCCCACGCCCTTGGACACGTCCACGGCGGCGGCCTTGTAGAAGTCCAGCATCGTCGCGACCACCAGATGCGGCTGTCCGTGCGGCAGGCTTCGATTGATCCCGTTGAAGTTGTCGAAGGTTAGAGAGTGGCAGGCGGAACAGTTGCGCTGCATCTCCACGGGGACGAAGCCCTTCCCGTCCGGGCTGGCGGCGTGGCAGCTGGCGCAGCCCAGCGCGCCGCTCGCCTCGGTCTTGACCCCGAGCTGCTTGGCCATGCTGGCGACGCACCCGCCGGCCGACATATGCAGGGCGTGAGGAAAGACCAGCCCGGTATTGTCGCCCACGAAGGCTTGCGCCGGCACGTCCTTGCGGTCGGCGAGCTGAACCAGGCCGCGAAAGTTCGGCTTGCCGATGGAGAAGCCGTCGCAGCGTGTGGGATTGTAGCGGATCAGCTGCTCGCGGATGCGTCGCGCCTCGTCGAGCTGCGGCACCGTCCATCGCCGGGTCAGCACCGCATCGGTGTAGCCAGGCGTGGCCACCACCGTCGGGCTGAACTGCGGGTGGGCGGCGGCGAAATCGCTCGCGTCGCCGATGTTGGCCCGGCGGCCCAGCCGCTGGTCGATGTGGGCGTGGCAGTCGGTGCAGAGCGCCTGGCTTTTGTTCATGATCCCCTCCTGCCCCATGTGCTCCATGTGGCAGGAGGCGCAGCGGCCGAGCGGCTTGTCGAAGCGCGCGGCGACGGCGCGCGCGCCTTGCTGCGCGAAGTTGGCGGGCGGCATGGCCAGACCCATCAAATGGGCCTCCGCGTGCGCCTGCAGCCCCTTGTGGCAGTGCAGGCAGGTCTCGTCCTGGACCGAGGTCACAGCCTTGGTGTGGCAGGACTTGCAGTCGGCCCCCAGGAAGGCGTGGGCGTCGGAGAGCGGCCCGGCCGTCCACATGCGCCCGGCGCTGAGGCTCACCCGCGTCATCTGCGGGGTCTGAGGGGCGGCGGCGGGAAGCGCGATGGTGCGCGTGCCGATGGTGGCGGCGCCAAGAGGCATGGCCTTGCGCCCAAAGCTCCATAGCGGAAAGGCCAGACAGACCGCGGTCACCAGGATCACGAGCAGCCAGGCCGCGCCGCGCTTGGAGAGCCCCGTGTGCTTCAGCGAGAAGACCGACTCGGCCTCTTCAGGCGACAGGGCCTTCAGCGGCGCCTCGGCGCGTACCACGTCGATGACGGTGCGCCCCTCCTCGTGGTGGAAGCTGAGGCGGTAGGGGCCGATCTCGAGCGTTCGGGACGCGGTGAGCTTCAGCTCCACCCGCCGCGTGCGCCGCCCGCCGGAGACGAAGGTGTGGGCGCCCTCGGCCTCCACCGCCACCACGCCAGGGCTGATCTCGGACACATGGGCGTGGACCAGCGCCACGCGCAGGTCCGGCAGTTGTAGCTCGCAGTCGGTGCCCCGGCCGATGGCGAAGGCGTCCTTGTCGATTTCCACCAGCCGGGCGGACTCACGGCCGTTGGCCCGCTTGGTGATGAACCTGACGGTCGTCGCCACGCGGCCCGCCTACCAGAAGTAGAAGACGGAGATGATGTGCACGATCAGCGCCGCCAACAGGGCGAAGGTCACCGGAACATGCACGTAGAGCCAAAGCTCGAGCAGGGCCTTGTAGCGGATGTGGCGCCGCGTCCGCTCGAGCAGCGCCTGCTTGCGCTCCAGCAGCGCGACGACGCGGCCGAGGCTGTCGCGCGCG
>CAXTUT010000076.1:0-9028 GCA_964247465.1 uncultured Caulobacteraceae bacterium
GGGGGGGCGCGGCCCCCGGGGCCCCCCGGGGCCCTCCTCAGGGCGGCCGCGGCCCAGTGCTCGCCCATGGCGGAAGGCGCCAGCAGGTCGTAGGCCGCCTTGTCATGGCCCTGCGAGAGGGCGAGCACCGCGCGGGTCAACTGGCCTAACGCGAAGGCCCCGCTGTCGGCGTCCGCAGAGGAAGGGGCGAGCGCTGCGGCGCGGTCCACCTCGCCGGCGAGCAGCGCGGCGGCGAAGGCGCGCTGCCTCAATTCGATGGTCTCCGGCGCGCGACGGGCCGCCTCGCGCAGGAAGCCTGCGGCGACGCCGGAGGCGCCGTCGTCCAGCGCCGCTTCGCCGGCCAGATAGAGGCCGTAAGGCGAAGCGTCGTCGGCTGGGGCGTCCGCCTGGCTGATCGCGGGGCCGCGCAGCTGCGGCGGCGGGGCGCTCGCGCAGGCGGCTAGCGTGGCCGATAGGGCCAGGGCGACCAGGACGCGCACGGGAGCAGGCGAAGACATGGGCCCAGAAGTCATGGTTTCATCGCCCCCGCAAGCATCTAGCCAACGGGCGGGCTCCCGATCACATGTTGGGATAGTTCGGGCCGCCGCCGCCTTCGGGCGTGGTCCAGACGATGTTCTGCGAAGGGTCCTTGATATCGCACGTCTTGCAGTGGACGCAGTTCTGCGCGTTGATCACGAAGCGTGGGTCATGTCCTTCGTCCTGCACCACCTCGTAGACGCCGGCGGGACAGTAGAGCCGGGCCGGCTCGCCGTACTTGGGCAGGTTCACCCGGATAGGGACGGTGGGGTCCTTCAGCTTCAGGTGACTGGGCTGGTCCTCGTCATGGTTGGTGTTGGATAGGAACACCGACGACAGCTTATCGAAGCTGATCACGCCATCGGGCTTGGGATAGACGATGGGATCGTAGTCCTTGGCCAGCCCGGTGGCCTCCGCGTCGGTCTTCTTGTGCCGCAGCGTGCCGAGCACCGAGAAGCCGCCGGTCATGTTGGTCAGCGTCATGTCCATGCCCGCAGCGATCGTGCCCTTGAAGGTGCCGAGCCGGGTCAGCAGGGGCTTGGCGTTGCGCACCAGCGTCAGCTCCTTCTTGATCTCGGAGGCGTCGTAGGCGCTCTGGTATTCGCTGAGCGTATCGCTCCCGCGCCCGGCCTTCAGCGCGTCGAAGGCCGCGTCCGCCGCCAGGATGCCGGAGCGCACCGCGTTGTGGCTGCCCTTGATGCGCGGCACGTTGACGAAGCCCGCGCTGTCGCCGAGCAGCACGCCGCCGGGGAAGGCGAGCTCGGGCACCGACTGCACCCCGCCCTCAACGATCGCGCGCGCGCCATAGGCGATGCGCTTGCCGCCTTCCAGGAACTTGGCGATGGCGGGATGGGTCTTGAAGCGCTGGAACTCGTCGAAGGGCGACAGGAACGGGTTGGCGTAGTTCAGGTGCACCACGAAGCCGATGGAGACGTAGTTCTCGCCGAAGTGGTACATCCACGACCCGCCGCCGGTCTTGTCGTCGAGCGGCCAGCCCAGGGTATGCTGCACCAGGCCAGGCTTGAACTGGGCGTCGGGGATCTGCCAGAGTTCCTTGATGCCGAGGCCGTACTTCTGCACGTCGGCGTGCTTGCACAGGCCATACTTGGCCTGCACCATCTTGGACAGCGAGCCGCGCACGCCCTCGGCCAGGAAGACGTAGCGGCCGCGAAGCTCGATCCCCGGCTGGTAGTCGGACTTTCGCTGACCGTCCTTGGCCGTGCCGAACACGCCGGCGACCACGCCCCTCAGCGCGCCGTCCTCGTAGACGAGCTCGGACGCCGACATGCCCGGATAGATCTCCACGCCCAGCGCCTCCGCCTGCTCCGCCAGCCAGCGGCAGACGTTGGCGAGCGAGGCGATGTAGCAGCCGTGGTTCTTCATGAACGACGGCATGGGAAGCCACGAGATATCGGTGGCGCTGCGCTTGCCCAGCAGCAGGAACTTGTCCTGGGTGACCGGCGTCTCCAGCGGACAGCCCTGCGCTTCCCAGTCGGGGAACAGCACACGCAGGCCCGCCGGATCGATCACCGCGCCAGACAGGATGTGCGCGCCGACCTCGGAGCCCTTCTCCAGGATAGCGACGCTGATTTCCTCGCCCGCTTCGGCGGCCTTCTGCTTCAGCCGGATGGCGGCGGACAGGCCCGCGGGCCCCGCGCCCACAATGACCACGTCGTAGTCCATCGCCTCACGTTCGACCGCCTCGGCCTCCACGTGGCCCAGCTCGTCCTCGACCTGTTCGGCGGACATCCCTATGCTCTTTCGCTTATGCACTGACGCTACGTCACCTATCTGAACGCGACGCAGCGCGGGTCAAGACCTGCGCCCGGAGATTGGCGCATCAGCGACCTGCAATCGCCTCGTCCGCACCCGCTCGCCGGCCTGCTCGCCTTCTGGGCCGAGGCGGGCGTGGAGACCGCCTACGCCGACGCGCCCGTCGACCGGCTGGCGGAAGGCGCACGCCGGCTCGCGCCCAAACCGACGGCCGGTGTCGCGACGACTCCGGCGTCCCGGACGCCTGCGGCCAGGCCCGCGCCGGCGGCTCACGACGGGGAGGCGCTCGGTCTCGCCAAGGCGGCCGCGGCGCAGGCCGCCGACCTCGCGGCCCTGGAAGCCGCCATCGAGGCCTTTCCCTGGGGCGGCCTGCGCACGCGCGGCGCGCGCACCGTCTTCGCCCGCGGACCCGCCGACGCACCCGTCATGCTGATCGGCGAAGGTCCGGGCGCGGAGGAGGACCAGCGCGGCCAGCCGTTCGTCGGCCGCTCAGGCCAGCTGCTCGACCGGATGCTGGCGGCGGGCGGGCTGGAGGGTCGCGTCTTCATCACCAACAGCGTCTTCTGGCGTCCGCCCGCCGATCGCACGCCGTCCCAGGCAGAGCAGGCCCTGTGCCTGCCCTTCCTGGAGCGGGCGGTCGAGCTGGTGCGGCCAAAGGTCCTGCTGCTCGCCGGCGGCGCGTCCGCCAAGCACATGCTGAACGTGTCCGAAGGCATCCTGTCGCTGCGCGGGCGCTGGTTCGACTGGACGCCGCAAGCCGGCGGCGAGCCGATCGCGGCGCTGCCGATGCTGCACCCGGCCTTCCTGCTGCGGCAACCGGTCGCAAAGCGTCATGCCTGGCAGGACATTCTGACACTGCTGTCAAGGCTTGATCGCCCCGCCTAGCTCCGTCACGCTGGAGTTAGCCTGATCTTGGAGCCACGTGCGGCCCGCCCCGGCATCCAGTTTCGGGACGGGCGGCCGAGCGGAAGATGACCTCATGAAGCCAGCGGCCAGCGGCGCGAGACGCCGGACCCTGCGCACATCGGGGGCCTGGATCGCCGCCGCAGCCGTCGCGACCCTGCTCGCCGGCGGGGCTCCGGCCCAGGCGACCGCACCCATCCCGGCGCCCACATCCGCACCGGCCGACACGCTGAAGGTTTTGAGCGCGTCCGACGCCCAGCATTACGCCGCAGCCTTTGCGGCGGCGCACCGGGGCGACTTCGGCGCGGCCAGCGCCCTGTCAGGCCCGATCCTGGATCCTTGCCTGAAGGGGCGGTTGGCGGCCGTGCGGCTGCTGAACCCCGACTATCGCTCATCGTTCGCCGAGCTCAGCGGCTGGCTGCAGGGTTACGCCGACCTGCCCGAGGCCCAGCATGTCTACGACCTGGCGCTGAAGCGAAGGCCCCGCGGCGCAGCCGCCCCGCGCCAGCCCTTGTCGGTGGACGGCCCGACGACGGCGATAGGGCTGGGGGAACGCATGTCGCGCAGCCTTCAGGCGCGCCCGGCCGCCGCCAGCCGCGAGCAGCAGGGCGCCCGCGAGGCCTTCTACGCCGGCGACATGGCCAGGGCTTACGACCTCGCCGCCCGATCGGGCGAGCGCTGGATCGCCGGGCTCTCGGCCACGCGGCTGAAGCGCTACCCCGAGGCCCTGAAGGTGCTGGAGCCCCTGTCGGCGGACGTGAGCCAGAGTCCCTGGACCCGCTCCGGCGCCGCCTACTGGGCCGCGCGCGCCGCCCAGGCCTCGGGCCAAGCCGACCATGCCCGCGCCCTACTCAAGGTCGCGGCGCGCTCGCCCGACACCTTCTACGGCCTGATCGCGTCGCGCGAACTGGACCGGCTGGCGGCCAAGGCGCCGCAGATCGACGCCATCGCCGACCTCGTCGCCGCCACCGACCTGGGCTCCCAGGCCAACGCCGCCTACGTCCGTAGCGACCCGCGCGCGCGCCGCGCCGCCGCCCTGATCCAGATCGGCCTGCCGCTGGAAGCCGGTGAGGAGCTGCGCGCCGCCATGGCCACCGCGCCCGACGCCGACCGGCCCAAGCTCACCGCGCTCGCTTTGGCCCTGAATGCGCCGCTGGGCGCGCCCGACGGGGCCAAGGCCGGCTGGGCGCGCTTCGACACGGGCTCCTTCCCCACGCCGGTGCTGCAGCCGCTCGGCGGCTTCACCATCGACAAAGCGCTGGTCTACGCCCTTGTGCGCCAAGAGAGCCGCTTTGATCCCAACGCCGGCAGCGGGGCCGGCGCCTACGGGTTGATGCAGCTGACCGCCGAGACCGCAGCCCGGCTGGCCGGCGACCCGTCGCTGCGCCGAAACCCCTCGGCGCTGCGCGACCCGGGCCTGAACCTGAAGCTCGGCCAGGCCTACGTCGCCAAGCTGCTGGGCGCAGTGCAGGGTGATGTGCTGCGCGCAGTCGCCTCCTACAACAGCGGCCCGGGCGTGGTGAAGAAGCTGGAAGCGAAGATGGGCGGCGACGCCGACTCGCTAATGCTGGTGGAAAGCATGCCCGCCGCCCAGACCCGCGACTACGTCCAGCGCGTGATGGCCTACTACTGGACCTACCGCCAAATCTTCGGCCTGGACACCTCGACCCTCGGCGCGGCCAACCCCGGCGGCAAGGCGCTGGCGACGGCGGCCTTCTGACAGGACCCAGGCAGCGATCCTGATCTCTTCCGGCCGCCTCTACGGCTGATCTGCGACAGGCTAAAGCCGAAGAGCCGGGAGCGGTCTCTGACCAGAGGCAGGCCGGCGAAATCGCCTGCGTTCGCCTGATCCCGACCGCGCCGATCCAACCCGCCGACCTCAGTGGCTGAACGGCTAGCTCGCGCCGGCGTCGGCCACGCGCATCGACACGATCTTGCCGGGCTGGCGCGGCGGCTCGCCCTTGGGCAGGGCGTCGACATGATCCATGCCGTCGGTCACCTCGCCCCACACGGTGTACTGCTTGTCCAGGAAGCGGGCGTCGTCCAGGCAGACGAAGAACTGGCTGTTGGCGGAATCCGGATCGTTGGTCCGCGCCATGGAGCACACGCCACGCACGTGAGGCTCGACCGAGAATTCCGCCTTCAGGTTCGCCTTGTCGGAGCCGCCGCGCCCAGTGCCGTTGGGATCGCCGCCCTGGGCCATGAAGCCCGGGATCACCCGATGGAACACCACGCCGTCGTAGAAGCCTTCACTCGCCAGTTCCTTGATCCGGGCGACGTGGCCGGGCGCCAGGTCCGGGCGGAGCCGGATGGTGACCGGACCGCTGTCGAGGGTCATGATCAAGGTGTTCTGGGTATCTTCGGACATGGCCGGCCTCTGCTGCAGGATACGCAGGCGCTCTAACGCGGTAGTCGGCGTGGAGACCCGCGCCAGCGCCCTGAAACCTGATGTTAACCATCGGCCCGGCAAATCCTGCCTATGGACGTGGGCCAAACCCCAGGAGGCCAAAGCAGCGCGCTAGCGGGGATCGAGTCGGCGATTCGCCGCGCCGCTTCGGCCACGGGGATCGACTTCGGCTTCCTGCTGCACACCGCCAAGCGCGAGAGCGGCTTCAACGCTTCGGCGCACGCGCCGAGCTCCTCAGCCGCGGGCCTGTTCCAGTTCGTCGAGCAGACCTGGATGTCCACGCTCAAGCGTCATGGCCCAGCCTACGGCTACGCCCGCTACGCCGACCTGATCAGCGAGGGCGCCGACGGCCGCTTCTCCGTGCCCCAGGGCGAGGCGGCGAAGAAGGTGGTCATGGACCTGCGCTACGACCCCCACGCCGCCTCGGTGATGGCGGGAGAGCTGGCGTCCGACCACGCCGCCTATCTGCGCGGCCGCACGGGGCGCGAGCCTACGGGCGGGGAGCTGTATGCGGCCCACTTCCTGGGCGCGCAGGGCTCCGCCAAACTGATCGAAGCCTACGGCTCCAATCCGAATCAGACGGCGGCGGCGCTGTTCCCCGATGCGGCCGGCGCAAACCACGGCGTCTTCTACCGCTCCGGCCGCGCCCTGACGGTGGCGGAGGTCTACGCCGACCTCAGCCGCGCCGGCGGCGTGGACGTGGGTGTGCAGGCCGCCGCCGACCGCGACCCGGGCGCCAGCGCCTTCGCCGCCTATGCGGGCGCGGCGCGCAGCGAGCGCCTGCGCGAGGAGAGCGAGCTGGTGAACCTGATCCTGACCACGCCCGATGGGTCCGACGCCAAGTCGCCCGCCGGCGCGCTGTTCTCCAGCGAGATGCTCAGCGCGCTATCGGCCGCCGACGTCACGCCCCGGCGCTGAACGGCGATCCGGTAAACGCTCGTTAAGGCTGACCGCCCATGATCGCTCTGCAAGACAGGAAGTCTCCCATGGCCGCCGCCGCGCGATCCGCCCTGACGTCCGAGGACATCCGCACCCTGGTGCGCGGCGCCACGGCCGACGAGCGCGCCATCGCCGCCCACAAGCTCTGCCGCCGCATCGACGCGGGCGTAGACGACGCCGACCGAGAGGCCGCGGGCGAGGTGCTGCGGCTGATGGCGCTGGACGCCGCCGAGCTCGTGCGCCGTGCGCTGGCGGTGACGCTGAAGACCTCGCGCGAGCTGCCGCGCGACGTGGCCGTGCGCCTGGCCCATGATGTGGAGAGCGTAGCCACGCCCGTGCTCACCTTCTCGCCGGTGCTGACCGACGAGGACCTGGCCGAGATCGTGCGCCTGCCCGACGAGGTGAAGCAGCTGGCGGTGGCGCGCCGGCCGCTGCTGTCGGAGCTGGTGACCGACGCCCTGGTCCGCCATGCAGGCGAGGAGGCGGTGCGCACCGCCTGCGCCAACGACAACGCCCGCTTCCACGAGGCGGCGCTCAGCTCCGCCATGGACCGGTTCGAGCACAGCGACGCGCTGGCCAACGCCATGGCGCTGCGCAAGATGCTGCCCGCGGCGGTGTGCGAGCGGCTGGTCGGCCGGGTCAGCGAGGCGGTGCGCCAGCAGCTCGTCGACCGCCACCAGATCTCGCCCGAGACCGCGCTCAGCATCGCCATCGGCGCGCGCGAGCGGGCCACCGTGGATTTGGTGGATCAGGCCGGTCGTGCGGCCGATCTGAAGGCCTTCACCGCCCACCTGCACGGGGAGGAGCGGCTGACCCCCTCGCTGCTGCTGCGCGCCCTGGCTCAGGGGCACATGAGCTTCTTCGAGTGGTCGATGGCCGAGCTGACCGGCGTCGCCCATCATCGTGCCTGGATGATGATCCACGATGCGGGTCCGCTCGGCCTGCAGGCTATCTACGCGCGCGCCCGCCTGCCGGAGCGGCTGTATCCAGCCTTCCGCGTGGCGCTGGACACCTACCATGCGCTCCAGCACGAGGGCGGCGAGTTCGACCTGCGCCGCTTCCAGCAGCGCATGCTGGAGCGCTTCCTGACCCACGAGGGACCGCCGACCGAGGAGGTCGACTACCTGCTCGACCGCATGGACCGGCTCGACCGCGAGGACGAGGCGCTGTTCGTTCCCGCCAGGGCCGGCTGAGGCAGAGGCTTTCCCGAAGGCAGGCTTAAAGCCTACGGCTGTTTCGCCGGCGTCCGCTATAAGCGGGCGTTGATGCCCCAAGCCGCCACTTTCCCGTCACCCGCGCCGCTCCCGGCCGCCAGCCTCATCATCCTTCGCCAGCAGCGCGATCGGCTGGAGGTGCTCGTCGGCCGCCGAGCCTTCGACGCGCGCGCCTTCCCCGGCGCGACCGTGTTCCCCGGCGGCAAGCTTGAGGCGCAGGACGGCGAGGCGGACGCGACCGGAGACGATCGCTGGCGGGTGGCCGCCCACGCCGCGCTGCGTGAGACCTTCGAGGAGACCGGTCTGCTGATCTGCGAGGGTGGCGAAGGGCCGCCGCCGGGCGCCGATATCGCCGCCGCGCGCGAGGCGGTGGAGGGCGGCGCCCTTGTCTTCGCCGACCTAGTCAGGCGCTGGGGCCGTCGGCTCGATCCAACGCGCGCGACGCCCTTCGCCCACTGGATCACGCCCAAGGCCGCGCCCTATCGCTTCGACACCCTGTTCCTACTGGTGGCCGCCTCGCCCTTCGAGGCGCAGGCGCCGCTGCTATGGGCGGAGTTCGACCAGCTGGAATGGGCGGAGCCCGCGCGCGTGCTGGTGGAAGACGGACGCCGGCTCGTCACGCCGACGCGGCATTGCCTGACGGTGCTGAGCCAAAGCGAAACGGTGACCCACGCCATCGAGACCGCCCGCGCCCGCGGCGTCATCGACGGCTACGCCGTGCGGGCGGAGGGGTGAACGTCTACATATCGACCAATCCCCTCCGGCGCTTTGCGGGAGAGAGCCGACGGATCGGCTGAAGCCGGGCCAGCTGGCGCGTCTTACCCCCGTGCGGCGAGGTAGTCGCCGGTGTGGCGCTCCAGTTCGCCGGCCAGGGCGGCGCCGACGGGGTTGTCGCTGTCGCGGATGTTGTCGCGCACCGAGGCGCGGATGGCGTTGATGTGAGCGTCCACCAGCGCCAGAGGCGTATTGACCCGGCCGTCGCCGTCGCCCAGCAGCTTGCACAGCGAACCGGCGATGCGGGTGACCAGGGGAAACTCGTAAGTGGCGCCTAGGCCCTTCAGGTCGTGAGCGCGCGTGAACAGCGTGTCGATGGTGGCCCGGGTGGATCCCTCGGCGCGTATCGACTCGCGCGCGGCCTCCAGCTTGCCGACCTCGTCCTGCAGCCATTGGCCGAACTGGGACGACAGCCCCTTCAGCGCCGCTTCCGCCTTGGCGACCGCGTCCGGATCGATGCGGCCGAAGCGGGGCCCGAGCCGGTCGCGGAGGACCGTGGGGG